>CADAFW010000076.1 GCA_902787295.1 uncultured Bacteroidia bacterium | reverse complement strand
AAGGTTATGACGACCGACTCCTCCCCCCGTTCCCGGGCGGAGGAGACGAGCGTCTCAATGACGTGACGGTGCCCTAGATGGACACCGTCGAAGAAACCTGTGGAGACTACAGCCATTTCACGAGCGGGAAGTCCTGACGGTGCGGGAGGTCAGGATGCTTGGGGAAGATCCTGGTTCCGACCTGGTACATACCCGTGCGCTCGGGGACGAGTTCGACCTTGTAGGTGGCGACGCCGTTCTCATAGTTCTCGAGCTTGTACTCGTTCACGCCCTGGATATGGAGAAGCCCCTTCTTGTCGGCGGTACAGGTGACCATTTCCACTCCGATGTCCTCGGGATGGAGACGGCCGAGGTCGAGGGATACGTTGCCCTTGATCGCGTCATCCTGGTAGAGGACGTAGGAATTGTCCGGATGCTCGAAGGAAACGATGCGGATGTTGTTCCATTCGGAAGCGACCTGTTCCTTCCAGGCGGCAAGCTCCCTGGCCTTTACGCAGTTCCCGTCGACGAGGCTGCCGAAGCGGGCGCTCTGCGGAATGTAGTACTGGTTGCAGTAGTCGGTGAGCATGCGGTTGGTGGTGAAGTTGCTGGCCACCTGCGCGATGGTGTTCTTGATATAAGTGATCCACTCGGCAGAGAAACCGGTCTTCGCGTCTACGGCATAATAAGCCGGGGCGATTTCGTTCTCGATGATGCGGTAGATGGTGGCGGCATCGAGTTCGTTCTGGTAGTTCTGGTCCTCGTAGGTGCGCTCGAGCGGGAGTGCCCAGCCGCAGCCCTTCTTGTAACCTTCGACCCACCATCCGTCGAGGACGGAGAAGTGCATCACGCCGTTCATCGAGGCCTTCTCTCCGGAAGTTCCGGAAGCCTCCTGCGGGCGGGTAGGGTTGTTGAGCCATACGTCCACGCCCTGCACGAGTCTCTTGGCCACGGTGATGTCGTAGCCGGGAATGAAGACTATCTTGCCGAGGAAGCGCTCGTCCTTGCTGATCTCGATGATCCTCTTGATGAGCTCCTGTCCGCCGCCGTCGGCCGGGTGGGCCTTGCCTGCGAAGATGAACTGCACCGGACGCTCGGGATTGTTGACGATCTTGTCCAGTCTGTCGAGGTCGCTGAAGAGGAGGGTCGCACGCTTGTAGGTGGCGAAGCGGCGGGCGAAGCCTATGGTCAGGACGTCGTCGCGGAGGCTCTCCTTGATGGTCACGATCTCGCTCGGGGTGTAATGCGCGCTGAGCACCGGATCGGAGAGGCGCTCGCGGATCACGTCCACGAGGGTGCTCTTGAGCACCTTGCGGACGCCCCATACTTCCTCGTCGGAGACGTTGTAGATGCCGTCGAAGCACTTGGCGTCATAGTGATGGGTGGCGAACTCGGGGCCGAATACCTTGGCGTGGACGCTCTTCCACTCCTTGCTTGCCCAGGTCGGGTAATGCACGCCGTTGGTGACGTAGCTGATATAGAGTTCCTCGGGGAGGTATCCCGGATACATGTTGGAGAAGATCTCCTGGCTGACCTTGCCGTGAAGCATGGACACGCCGTTGACGTTCTGGGACATATTGGCCGCGAGGATGCTCATCGAGAATTTCGCGTCGTGGTTGTCGGCATCCACCTTTCCGAGGCCCATGAGCCTGCGCCAGTCGCAGCCGAGACGTGCCGGGTAATGGCCGAGATAGCGGCCGAGAAGATCCTCGGTGAAGGAATCGTGGCCGGCGGGGACGGGGGTGTGGGTGGTGAACAGGCCGGAAGCCCTGACGAGTTCGAGGGAGGTGTTGAACGAAAGGTGCTTGTCCTGGATGAACTCGCGGAGCCTCTCGAGGCCGGCGAATGCGGCGTGGCCCTCGTTATAATGATAGATGGTAGGATTGAGTCCGAGGGCACGGAGGGCGCGCACGCCGCCGATGCCGAGCAGGATCTCCTGCTTCAGGCGGTTCTCCCAGTCACCTCCGTAAAGCTGGTGGGTGACCTGGCGGTCCTGGGGCTGGTTGTACTCGAAGTCGGTGTCCAGGAGGTAGAGGTCGGTGCGGCCTACCGCGACCTTCCAGATGCGTGCGTACATCTCGCGGCCGGGCATATGGACGCTGACGGTCTTCCAGGAGCCGTCTTCGTTGAACACCGGCTCGGCAGGGATCTTGAGGAAGTCCTGCGCGTTGTATTCCGCCACCTGGTTGCCCTGGGGCGTTATCTTCTGGGTGAAATAGCCGTAACGGTAGAGAAGGCCCACCGCCACGAGGTTCACGTTCATGTCACTGGTCTCCTTGAGGTAGTCGCCGGCAAGGATGCCGAGGCCTCCGGAGTATATCTTGAGGGAAGTGTCGAGGCCGTACTCCATGCAGAAGTAGCCCACCGAAGGTTCGGTCCTGTCCGCCTTCTGGGCCATGTAGGAATTGAAATCCTTCATCACTGCATCCAGCTGCGCAAGGAATTCCCTGTCCTGCGCGAGCGCGTTGTATCGCTTGAGACTGACCTTGTCCAGGATCTCCATCGGGTTGTGTCCCGACTTGTGCCAGAGGTCGGAGTCAACCGCCTTGAAAAGCGCCTTTGCATTATCGTTCCAACACCACCAGAGGTTCTTGCAGAGGGTCTCGAGACCTGAGAGCTGCTCCGGAAGGTGACGGGTCACCATCACGCTTTTCCACGATGGAGAATCGAATCCAATTTTGTCCATAAATGCTTTTTACTGTTTTTCCGCAATTGCGTTGTTTACTCTTATGATGAAATCGCTGAGGACGTTCATATAGTTGATGAATGCCTCATACGGGGTATTGTACGGGTTGAAGCGCTGATGTATCTCTCCGTCGGAGAAGAACTTCGTGCACATATAATAGAGGTGGTCGCTGGCCTGGAGGCGTCCGTAATCCGCCCACAGGGTGGCATCGTCGAGGATGCTGAGCTTCTCCTGGAGGGAGTAGAGCTTGTTGAAGGACTCCTGCTGGAGCTCGTTTCCGAGCCATGCGGTCACGTCGCGCTCCTCGTCAGCCCAGGAAACGGGCTGGGGTATGGAGATGTCGCCCACGGAATCGTGGGTGGCGGCAACCTCCGAAGGGGTCTGGAACTCGAATCCGCTGCCGAGGGCGATCGCCGGAAGGGCGGCCATGAAGTCGAACAGGCCTGACTCGGCGCTCTGGTGCTCCCCGAAGGTCTCGTAGTCCATGAAGAGGTTGAACACCTCGCCTTCCTTGGCTTCCATCCAGCCCACGAACTTCTCGGCCGTGAGAGGCCACTCGTTCCAGTCGCGGTTGGAGAAGCGGAAAGCGATGTCGTCGCTGAGGGCGTAGTCCCTGAGAAGGACCTTCTGCTCAGGCTTGAAGTCGTTGTTATAGACGTAGTCGGGAGACTTCCAGCCCATGATGTGGCGGGCACCCTCGGTAAGGATGGTGTCGAAGCCCATCTCGTGCACCTGCGCGCCTATGCTGTCGGAATAGATGAGCTCGGTGTTGCGGAAAGCCTTGGGCTCCACGCCGAAGTATTCCTTGATGGCGGCCTTGTGCTTGAGCACCTGATGCTCGAACTCGGCCTGGGACGCGAGGGATGCGAGCGAATGGTAATAGGTCTCGCAGAGGAACTCCACGCAGCCGGTCTTGGCCAGTGCGCGGAAGCTGTCGATGACCTCCGGAGCGTAGCGGTCGAACTGCTCGAGCGTCGTACCAGTGATGGAGAAGGCGACCTTGAACTTGCCCTTCTGCTTCTTGATAGCATCGAGAAGGATCTTGTTCATGGGGAGGTAGCACTTCTGGGCGATCCTCTTCAGGATGGTCCTGTCGGTGTAGTCGTCATAGTAGTGAGAGTCCTTTCCGATATCGAAGAAACGATAGAGGCGCAGCCTCGCGGGCTGATGGACCTGGAAATACAGACAGATTGACTTCTTCATATCACTGATTCAATATTGATTCATAAACTTCCTTGAGCTTGGCGGTGGCGCCGTTCCATTTGAGCTCGTTGACTTCGTCGAATCCCTGCTTGGTCGCGAAATCCGCGAGGGCGGGGTAAGAGAGGAGGGCGTAGATGTCGTCGGCCATCGCATCCACATCCCAGAAGTCCACCTTGAGGGCGTACTTGAGCACCTCGGCGGCTCCGGACTGGTAGGAAATGATGGACGGCACGTTGGAACGCATGGCCTCCAGAGGGGAAATGCCGAACGGCTCGGAGACCGAAGGCATGATGTAGACGTCGGACAGCGCGAACATCTCCTGCACTTCCTGGCCTCTGAGGAAGCCGGTGAAGTGGAAGCGGTCGGAGATGCCGAGGCGTGCCACCTGGCGGATGGCCCTGTTCATCATGTCGCCGCTGCCGGCCATCACGAAGCGCACGTTCTTAGTACGCTTGAGGACCTTGGCGGCCGCTTCGATGAAGTACTCCGGACCTTTCTGGAAGGTGATACGGCCGAGGAAGGTGACCACCTTGTCCCGGACTCCCCTTTCCACGCTGATGTTCTCCCTGCCGCTGAAGTCCACCGCATTGTGGACGGTGACGACCTTGGCAGGGTCGATGCCGTATTTGTTGATGACTATGTTCCTGGTGAGATAGCTCACGGTGACGACGCGGTCGGCCGCCATCATTCCGCGCTTCTCGATCTCGAGCACGCGGGAGTCCATGTGCTTCTCGTCGCCGCGGTCGTAGGACGTCGCGTGGACGTGCACCACGAGCGGCTTCCCGGTGAGTTCCTTGGCGGCTATGCCGGCGAGGTAGGTGAGCCAGTCGTGCGCGTGGATGAGGTCGAACTCGTCCTTGTGCTGCATCGCGATGGTTCCGCCCACCTGGGCGTAGCGGGCCACCTCTTCCATGAGGTTGGCGCCGTATTTCCCGGAGAACTTGAACTTCTGCCCGAAGCCCACCGTGGTCTGGGTGGAGGACTCCCGGCGCATCTTCTCGATGGCGTCGAAGTACTCCTCGGGATCCACGTAAGGCACGAGGTTGGAGTCCACGTAGAAGAACTTCACCTTGTTGATGAATTCGTCCACGGTCTCGCTGACGTTCGCGACGGCCACGTCGCTCGCATTGAGGATGGTGGTCGCGCTCTGGTCCTCGTCACCGGAAGCGGACGGCATCACGAAGAGCGTCTCCACTCCGTTGTGCGCCAGTCCCTTGACTATTCCTTCGCAGGCGGTTCCGAGGCCGCCGGCGATATGGGGCGGGAATTCCCAGCCGAACATCAATACTTTCATCGCTGTGCCTCCCTGTATTTTTCCTTGATGTATTCAACGGACAGAAGGGCCGCCGTGCTGAGCGCGGAGGAGATGGCTCCGTGCGGCTCGTGGGGCGGATCGCCGTCGTAGAGTTCGGAGAACGCTCCCACGCCGTGCTTGCCGAGGTCCTGGTAGAAGCCTTCGGTGAGCCACTCGGCCTTCTTGAAGAACGCGGGGCCCTTGATGCGGAAGCTCAGGTCCACGAACGCGTCGAGCAGGAACGGACGGGTGCATCCCTGATGGTATGCGAGGTCGCGCTCTATCTGCGTGCCTTCATAGACGCCCTTGTACTTGACGTCCCTCGGGGAGAGGGTGCGGATGCCGCGGTCGGTGACGAGTTCGTTGTCCACTACCCTCAGGATGGAGGGAGCGAGCATCTCGTCCACCGGCGAGTACTTGACCCAGATGGCGAGCAGCTGGTTGGGGCGGATGTCCATGTTCTGGCCGGAGTTGTCCACGTAGTCGGCCAGGCAGCCGCGCTGCGCATTCCAGAACATGGGCTGGAAGTTGGCCTTCACGAGGTCGCGTATGCCGGACCAGAAGCTCACGAACTTGCCGCGCTTGCTGCCGTACTTGCTTTCCATCTCTATGGCGAAGCATATGCTGTTGTACCAGAATGCGTTGGTCTCCACCTGGTAGCCAGCGCGCTCGGTGACGGCGCGGCCGTCGATGTAGGCGTTCATCCAGGAAAGGGCGACTCCGTCCATCTGCGCCCAGAGCAGTCCGTTGGGCTGCATGGAGACTTCCTTGCGCTCGCCCGGGAGATAGCTCTCGAGTATGCCGCGCACGATGACTCCGTACTTCTTCCAGACGGCCTTCTCGTCGGCGCCGAATTCGATATACCTCTGGAGCACGCCCGCCAGGAAGAGCGGGGACTCGACCTGGGTGGTGCGGCGGAACAGGCGTTCCTGCTCGTCGGCGATGAGGTTGTCCAGGATCTCCTCGAAGGTCTCGGGGCTGTTCAGGCCGTACAGGGTAAGGCCGGGAAGCGCTATGAGCGTTTCGCGGAGCAGTCCGGTGTACATCCACGAGAAGCCGGCGTTGATCTTCTTGCGGCCGTTGTGGTCGGTAATCAGCAGGTCGGCGTTGTGCACGAGGATGTCGCGGTAGCTGGTGAGTTCACCGGCCTTGGCGTAATAGGAGTTGAAGGTCCTCTTGAAAGTGCCCGGATCCTCCTCTCGCAGTGAAGCGGAAAGGATTACGGAACCTCCGGCGCGGAGTTTCATCAGGAACTGGCCGGGGGACATGAGGTCCTCGCGGCAGTCGAATCCGCGGCGGTATTCGTCCGAATAGGTGATGTTGTTGTACCAGCAGGGGGCCTCCGCGAACTTCGCGTCCTTGTCGCTCATCTGCAGGTTCAGGGACGGGAAATTCGCATACATCCTGTAGGCCCGCGTGGATGTTGCGGAAGGCGAGGAAGGGGCGGAGTTCCAGGGTCGCCGTGGCAGGAGCCTCCAGGAGTTCATACCTGATGAAAAGCTGGTCCTTGTCCGGAGCCAGCAGCAGGCTCTTGCGGAAGACGATGTCTCCCACCTTGTAGGTGATCTGCGGAACGCGGTCCGCGCTGAAGTCCACGACATACTTGTGCCCTCTCGGCTCATATATGTCGCCGTAGCAATGGATTCCGAGATTGAATCTCTTCCCGTTCACCACGAGGCTCTCGTCCACGGACGAAAGCAGGAGGAACTTGTCACCGCCGAAACGGTCCAGGGTGACGGCCAGCAACCCGTGGTAGCGGCGCGTGTTGCAGGTCACGATGGACGTGTTGCAGTACGCACCCGTCTTGTTGGCGCTCAGGATCTCCCTCTTAAGCGAATAGGAGAGGTTCACGAGCTCAGACTTGTTGAATTTCAATAAAGCCATTTTCAGTTCGTTTTTTTCAATACGACAGCACTCCTGCTAGGGAGATACAGCGATAACTTGTGGTCTTTGGTGAGGTGCCTTTCATCCTTCTGGAGCCTGGAAAAGCCGTCGAAACGCGCTTCGTCAGAGTTGAATGCCATCACGTATTCCCCCTCCGGGGCCCAGAAGCTGAATCCTTCGTAGGAAGTTGCCGGGTTGAAATTGAATGCAAAGATAGTGTTTGCGCGGAAGAAAATCAAAACTTTCCGTTCCTCGTCCACGTAAAGCTGCTGCGGCTCGGAGAAAAGAATTTTCTCCTTGGCGATGTAATGGACCATCTGGGAGTCGAATTCCCGCAGCGCGCCGTAGCGCAGGAGGCCGTTGTCCGCAAGGCTCCACATCCTCCTGGCATACTTGAAGGACCATCCGTTCCCCTCGCGCGGGAAATCGATCCATTCCGGATGGCCGAATTCGTTGCCCATGAAATTGAGGTAGCCGCCGCCGGAAGTGGCGATGGTCACGAGCCGGATGAGTTTGTGCAGCGCGATGCCGCGGTCCACGATCAGATTCTGCGAGCCCTTGTTCATCCCCCAGTACATCTCCTTGTCTATCAGGCGGAAGATGATGGTCTTGTCGCCCACGAGGGCCTGGTCGTGGCACTCCGCATAGGAGATGGTCTTCTCGTCGGCGCGCTTGTTGGTGAGTTCCCACCAGATGCCGCCCATGCTCCACTGCTCGTCGGAGAGTTCCTTGATCCACTTGATCCAGTGGTCCGCAATGCCCATGGCCATACGGAAATCGAAGCCCACGCCGCCCGCCGCGAACGGTGCCGCGAGCCCGGCCATGCCGCTGACGTCTTCCGCTATGGTGATGGCGTTGGGGACCAGTTCGTGGGTGAGCATGTTGGCGAGCGCGAGATAGCTCACCGCGTTCTCGTCCACGCCCTGGTTGAAGTAGAGTTCGTAATTGCCGAAATCGGTGCCGAGGCCGTGGTCCCAGTAGATCATGCTGGTCACGCCGTCGAAGCGGAAGCCGTCCAGGTGGTATTCCTCCAGCCAGTATTTGCAGTTGGAGAGGAGGAAATACTTGACCTCGTCCTTGCCGTAGTCGAAGCAGCGGGAGCCCCACGCGGGGTGATGCCCCTGCGGACCGGAATAGAAGTACAGGTCGTCGCGGCCATCGAATTCGCTCAGGCCTTCCAGCACGTTCTCCACGGAATGGGAATGCACAATGTCCATTATCACGGAGATGCCCATCCCGTGCGCCGCATCCACGAGTTCCTTGAACTCCTCGGGGGTGCCGAAGCGGGAGCTGAGCGCGAAGAAATTGGACACCTGGTAGCCGAAGGAGCCGTAGTAGGGGTGCTCCTGCAAGGCCATGATCTGCAATACATTATACCCGAGTTCGTGCACCCTCGGAAGCACGTTCGTGCGGAACTCCGAGAAGGTGCTGACCTTCTCTTCCTCGCCGCTCATGCCTATGTGGCATTCGTAGATGAGCGGGTGCGAGCGCTTTCCGGGACGGCGGTGCTTCCACTCATAGGGCTGCGCCGGGTCCCATACCTGCGCGGCGAAAACCTTGGTCTCCGGGTCCTGGACCACCCTGGTCACATACGCCGGCAGCCGCTCTCCGCCGCCGCCAGGCCACTCGATCCAGAGCTTGTACAGTTCCCCGTGGTGCAGGAACAGTTTCGGGAGGCGTATCTCCCAGTTCCCCTGCCCCACCGGCTTGAGGGCGTAGGCATCGACCCTCTTCCAGTTGTTGAAATCGCCTATGAGGTATATCCTGGTGGCGTTGGGGGCCCACTCGCGGAACACCCAGCCGTCCCCGTCCCCGTGGAGGCCGTAATAGAGATGGTTGGTCACGGCTTCGGAGAGCTTCCTGTCCCCGGCCAGTTTCTTCTTGTCGGCGAGAATGCGGGCGTGCCGCGCGTCGATGGCCGGCTTGAACGGTTCCAGCCAAGGATCGGTCTCGTAGATCATCCTGGTTCTCATGCTATTCGTCCAGTTTTTCGATGGTTTCACGTACCGTGCGCAGATACTCACGGCAGCGGGCGATAAGTTCCTCGGAGCGCTTGATGCACCTGTCTATCTCTCCGAGGTCCGTAGAAGGATCCTCCACCTTCGCAGCCATGGCCTCCAATTCGGCGACGGCCTTAGCGTAATCGAACTTTTCTTCCATATCGTCCTATGATATTTTACAAAAATACAAATAATTCCGGTCTTTTCACGACTTGCCCTCCACAAGGCAGCGGAGCACCCCGTCGGGGAACATCAGGTCCAGCCGGTCGCCTTCCCTGAAGGCCTTGGCGCTCTTGCGCACCACCCCGTCCGTACCCACTGCGAGGGTGTAGCCCCTGGCCAGCACGCTGCGAGGGTCGGCGGCCTTCAGGCGCTCCTCCAGGCGGCCCAGCCGGTTCTCCTGCAGCATCAGCTTGCCCGCGGCGGCCTGCAGCATCCTGGCGCGCAGCCTGTCCAGGCCGAGTTCCATCGCCGACAGGCGGGAGGAAAATGCGAGCTTGAGCCGGGTGCCGAAGCCGGAAAGCCGTTCGTCCTCGGCGGCGAATGCGTCTATGAAGAGGTCGGCCATCGCGGTCGGGGTCTTCACATAGTCGCAGGCCACCATGTCCGCCACGTGGAAATCCCTGTCGTGGCCTATCGCGGTGAACACCGGCAGCGGGCAGTCGGCTATTGCGAGGCAGAGCGAGTAGTCGTCGAAGCAGACGAGGTCCAGCGGCGAGCCGCCTCCGCGCATTATCAGTACGGCGTCGTACGGCTCCTCCCCCTCGGCGCAGGCATCCTCTATACGGCCTATCGCATCGACTATCGAGGCCGGAGCCTTGTCGCCTTGCATCGTGGCCTCGAAAAGGTCCACGTGGAAGACGAAGCCGTACTCGTTCTCCCTGAGGTGCCGGCAGAAATCGCCGTATCCGGCGGCGTCCGGCGCGGAAATGACGGCGAGCCTGTACGGGAGCGGCGGCAGCGCGAGTTCCTTCTGCAGGTCCATCTTCCCCTTCTCCGTGAGCTTTTCTATGGTCCTGCGGCGCATCAGCTCCGCCTCGCCCATCGTGAACTGCGGCTCTATCTCGCTGATCACCAACGAAAGGCCGTAAAGCTCACTGTAACTCACCGAGGCACGCACCATTATCCCTATGCCCGCCTTCAGTTCGCTGCCGGTGGCCTCGCGGAAATAGTGCGCCAGCGGGAGGTACTGCGAGCGCCATATGACGGCCCTCGCCTTGGCCACCACGCCGCGATCCCCGCTCTGTGAAAGTTCCAGATAGCAATGGCCGTTCGTACGCACCTGGACGGAGGCAATCTCGGCCCTGACCCAGTACTCGTCGGGGAGCGAATCCTCGAGGCTCTCCCGTATCATCCGCTGCAGTTCGAGCAGCTCCATAGAATCTTCTCCAGTCATTGTTACAAAGATAGCAAGGAATGTATTTTTTATGTATCTTTGCATAGTATTTTCAGGTCAGAAAAAACTATTTATGAAGATCTCCGAGGCAAAGTTCGCAGGCAGCAGCACGCGGGTTCAGCAGAAGCCGAAGAGACTTTTGCCCGAATTCGCTTTCATCGGGCGCTCCAACGTGGGCAAATCCTCCCTCATCAACATGCTATGCCGCAACGGCCGGCTGGCGATGACCTCGTCCACCCCGGGCAAGACCAAGGTGGTCAACCATTTCCTCATCAACGACAGCTGGTACCTCGTGGACCTTCCGGGCTACGGATTCGCCAAGATGGGGCAGAAGGGGCGCGAGGAGCTCGTGGCCGTCATCAGGGACTACATCCACAATTCGGAGCAGATGGTGATGCTCTTCGTCCTCATCGACTCCAGGCACGACATCGGGGCCATAGACCGCGATTTCATTGCCGAGCTCGGGGAGAACGGCATCCCGTTCGCCATCATATTCACCAAATGTGACAAGCAGGGACCGAACGTCCTTGCTGCACAGATAGAAAAGGACATGCAGATACTCTCGGAAGACTGGGATGAGCTTCCCCCGTATTTCTGCAGTTCGTCGCAGAGCGCCCAGGGGCGCGACGAGATTCTGGGTTACATAGAGAAAATCCTGAAAAACCAAATATAAAGCCATGTATCACTCCCATCGAATGGAACTGTTTGCCTGCAGAGCTTCCAAGGACTTTGCAGAGAAAGTAATCGAAGCGTTGAACGAGAACGTAAGGCCGGGAGAGCAGCCGGTCCATCTCGGACAGCTTGAAGTCACCGCCTTCAGCGACGGCGAATTCCAGCCGATCTTCAACGAGAGCGTCCGCGGTGCCACCGTGTTTCTTCTCCAGTCCACTTTTCCTCCGGCAGACAACATCATGGAGCTCCTCCTCTGCATCGATGCGGCCAAGAGGGCGTCGGCCGACAAGGTCATCGCAGTGATCCCGTATTTCGGATGGGCCCGCCAGGACCGCAAGGACCGCCCGAGGGTGGCCATCGGTGCCAAGCTCGCCGCCAACCTCCTCACCGCCGCCGGAGCCGACCGTGTGATGACCTGCGACCTCCACGCCGACCAGATCCAGGGCTTTTTCGACATCCCCGTGGACCACGTCTATGCGAGCAAGGTGTTCATCCCGTACATCCAGAAGATGAAGATCAAGGACCTCTCCATCGCAGCCCCCGACATGGGCGGTGCGAAGAGGGCCAACACATACGCCAAGGCGCTGACCACCAAGCAGAACGAGTGCGGCGTCATCATCTGCCACAAGACCCGCGCACGCGCCAATGTCGTGGCCGAGATCAGGGCCATCGGTGACGTCGAGGGCAGGAACATCATCATCGTGGACGACATGATCGACACCGCCGGCACCCTCTGCAAGGCAGCCGACGTCCTGAAGGAGAAAGGCGCCCTCAGCGTACGCGCCTGCGCAACCCACGGAATCCTTTCAGGGGAAGCCCTGAAGCGCATCCACGAGTCGTCCCTGGAGGAAGTGTTCATCACCGACACCATCCCCCATCCCGAACTCGCCGACGACCCGAAGATCAGGATAGTCTCCATGGCTCCCGTCTTCGCGTCCATCATAGACAAAGTTTACAATTACGAACCGATCAGTCCGGAATTCATCCATTGACAATGAAAGTCTTCCTCGTCACGCTCGCGCTCGTGGGGATCTGCGTCTTCGGATTATGCTTCAACATCATTTTCCGCAAGAAAGAATTCCCCAAATACGACGTGGGATCCAACGAGGAGATGCAGAAGCTGGGAATCAGGTGCTTCAAGGAGGTCGATGCCGAGCTCCACAAGGTGAAATGCGACGGCAATTACTCCGAAGCGTGCAAGGACTGCGGTCTTTATAAAACAGAGAGACAATGAGTTTAGTAGCAATCGTAGGACGCCCCAACGTCGGCAAGTCCACCCTTTTCAACCGCCTCGTGGGAATGAGGCAGGCCATCGTGGACGACACCGCCGGCGTAACCCGCGACCGCCACTACGGGCGCTCCGACTGGTGCGGCCGTGAATTCTCCGTCGTGGACACCGGCGGCTATACCACCAATTCCGACGACGTTTTCGAGAGCGCAATCCGTTCCCAGGTGCAGATCGCAATAGACGAAGCCGACCTGATCATCTTCATGGTGGAGGCGGGCACCGGCATCACCGATTATGACTCCGAGATAGCCGACGTCCTCCGCCGGACCCGCAAGCCCGTGGTGCTCTGCGTGAACAAGGTGGATTCCGGCGACAAGGTGTTCGACAGCTACCAGTTCTATTCCCTCGGCCTGGGCGAGATCTACAGCATCTCGGCGGCCAACGGCTCCGGCACGGGCGAACTGCTCGACGCCGTCGTAGCCGCGCTGCCGGAGGAAAAGGAGGAGGCGGACCCGTATGCCGGGCTGCCGCGCATAGCGATAGTAGGCAAGCCGAACGTGGGCAAATCCAGCCTCACCAACGCCCTGCTGGGCGAGGAGCGCAACATAGTCACCCCCGTCGCCGGCACCACGCGCGACTCCATCGAGACCCACTACAACAAGTTCGGGCACGAATTCATGCTCGTGGACACCGCCGGCATACGCCGCAAGACCAAGGTTCACGAGGACCTGGAATTCTACTCCGTGATGCGTTCCATCCGCGCCATCGAGCACGCGGACATCTGCATACTGATGATCGACGCCACCACCGGTATGGAGGCCCAGGACATGAACATCTTCAACCTTATCCTGAAGAACCGCAAGGGCTGCGTGCTGGTGGTGAACAAATGGGACCTTTTCATAAAGGACAACAACACCCTACGCGACTATGAGGCCGGCCTCAGGAGCAGGATTGCGCCGTTCGACGACGTGCCCATCATCTTCACTTCCGTGGTGAAGATGCAGCGCATCCAGAACGTGCTGGACGCCGCCGCGCAGGTCTATGCCAACTACAGCACCAAGATTCCCACGGCACGCCTCAACGAGGCGCTGCTGCCGATAATCGAAGAGACCCCGCCGCCCGCCTGGAAGGGCAAATACGTGAAGATCAAGTACGTAACCCAGCTGCCCACCCGTTTCCCGGCCTTCGCGTTCTTCTGCAACCTGCCCCAGTACGTGAAAGATCCGTACAAGCGCTTCCTGGAGAACAAGCTGCGGGACAACTTCAACCTCACCGGCTGCCCGGTGCAGATCTATATAAGGCAGAAATAGTTTTGCTTCAAGCGATATCTACCATGAAAGAAAAGGCAACGACACCGGCAGTCAGCTACATCCGGCCGGAATCCTGCCGTTTAGCGCTGCAGGAAGAATTTACAATCCTTTCCTTATCCGCCAACGGCTATATCGACGATGGCGTGGACAACGGAGAAGTGTGGGACCTTTAACCTCGGACGACCATGAAGACAAGACTGATTCTCACCGGGTGCGTTCTCGCCGCCACCCTCCTGTCCTGCCAGAAGCAGGAAGTCCGCACCGAAACCCCCGAAGGCCTGAAGACGAT
>CADAFW010000075.1 GCA_902787295.1 uncultured Bacteroidia bacterium | reverse complement strand
CGACATTGACGAGGAGGACATTGAGAACCTCGTCATCCAGCAGATCGAATTCTGCAACATGGTGCTGCTGAACAAGGCCTCCGAGGTGAGTCCGGAAGAGCTCGGCCGCGTCAGGGAGATAGTCCGTGCGCTCCAGCCCAAAGCCAGGATAGTAGAATGCGACTACGGCAACGTGGAACTCGACGAGCTGCTGCACACCGGACTGTTCAACTACGACTCCGTCGCCGCTTCGGCGGCCTGGATCCAGGAGGTCGAGGGCCATCACGACGAAGACGATGATGACGACGACGATGACGAGCACGATGAACACGATGAGCACGGGCACCACCATCACCACCACCATCACGAAGGCGGCGAGGTGGAGGAATACGGCATAGGCACCTATGTCTATTTCAATCGCAAACCGCTGGATATCAATAGGTTCGACAACTTCGTGGCGAAGCACTGGCCCGACGGCATAATCCGCGCCAAGGGAATCTGCTACTTCGACGACCAGTTCGACAGGTGCTACCTGTTCGAGCAGGCCGGCCGCCAAATTTCGCTCCGCGACGCGGGATACTGGTATGCGACCATGCCCAAGGACAAACTCGCGGAAATGCTGCTGACCGACCCCGCGCTCGCGAGGGACTGGGACAGCTACTACGGGGACAGGATGCAGAAACTCGTCTTCATCGGACAACACCTGGACCACGACGCCATCAAGAATGCACTGGACAACTGCCTCGCAGAATAGCTATGAAGAACTACGTACACAAAGTCAACTACTACGAATGTGACAGGATGGGCGTGACGCACCATTCCAACTACATCCGTTTCATGGAGGAGACCCGCATCTACGCGATGGAGCAGATGGGCTACGGTTTCGAAAGGATGGAAGCCGAGGGCGTGGTCTCCCCCGTCACCGCGATCAGCGTCAACTACAAGAAGCCCACGACCTTCCCGGACGAGATAGAGATTGAGCTCAAAGTCCTGGAAATGAGCAACCTGAAGATGCGCTTCGGCTACCGGATGACCGTCCGCGGCGCCCTCGTGTGCACGGCGGAGAGCACCCATTGCTTCCTCGAAGGAGGCAGGCCGGTGGTGCTCGAAAAGCGTTTCCCGGAGCTCTACGCGAAGTTCAAGGAAATAATGGACGCGCAGCAATGAGACGCTTCGACAGCGACTACCTGGAGGGCTGCCTTCCCGAGATACTGGAGGCCCTCTCCCGCAGCAACCTGGAGCAGACTCCCGGCTACGGCGAGGATCCCCATTGCGGGAATGCACGCCGCCTCATAAAGGAAGCCTGCGGCACTCCCGATGCGGAGGTGCACTTCCTCGTCGGCGGCACCCAGACCAACGCAACCGTCATCTCCTCCATCCTCCGCCCCTGGCAGGGGGTGGTATGCGCCGATACGGGTCACATCAACGTTCACGAGACCGGAGCCATAGAGCATTCCGGCCACAAGGTGATGGCACTCCCCTCCCGTGAAGGCAAGATCAGCGCGGAACAGGTAAAAGCCGCCATCGAAGGGCATTTCAACGATGCCAACCACGAGCACATGGTGCAGCCGGGAATGGTGTACATCTCCTATCCCACCGAAGCCGGTACGCTCTACGGCAAGTCGGAGCTACGCGCGATTTCGGAGGTATGCCGCAAGGCCGGAGTGCCGCTCTTCCTGGACGGCGCCCGCCTCGGCTACGGCCTGATGTCCCCGAGCAACGAACTCACACTCAAGGACATAGCATCGCTCGTGGACGTGTTCTACATAGGCGGCACGAAGCAGGGAGCGCTCTTCGGGGAGGCTGTCGTCTTCACGGATACCAGGCTCGGCAAGGACTTCCGCTACAACATCAAGCAGAACGGCGGGATGCTCGCGAAAGGCAGGCTGCTGGGAATCCAGTTCGAGACCCTGTTCACGGACGGGCTCTACCTGCGCGCTGCCGGGCACGCCATCAGGCAGGCCGCAAAGATCAGGGAAATCTTCGCCGGCAAGGGCTATCGGTTCCTGTCCGACAGCCCCACCAACCAGCAGTTCCCCATCCTCCCGAACGGGCTGGTGGCCAGCCTGCACGCCGAATTCGGGTTCGAGGACTGGTGCGCCATTGACGGGGACCATACCGCCGTGCGCTTCTGCACCAGCTGGGCCACTACCGACGAGGCCATAAAAGAACTCGCCGCGGCAATACCGCAGCGGGCCTGACCCTGAACGGCATCAAGCCTCGTAAGCCTTCTCGTGGACGCCGCTGACAGCACGGCCTGAGGGCTCGTTCATCTTCTTCCAAGCCTTGTCCCATTCCAGCGCCACAGCGGTGGAACAGGCTACGGATGCCTCGTGGGGCACGGAACGGGCGGCGGATTCGCTCGGGAAATGTTCTTCGAAAATGGAACGGTAGTAGTATTCCTCCTTGTTCATCGGTGGATTGACAGGGAACCTCTCGGCAGCACGGGCCATCTGCTCGTCAGACACGGCAGCGGATGTAACCTCCTTGAGAGTATCTATCCAATTGTATCCCACTCCGTCGGAGAACTGTTCCTTCTGCCTCCAGGCGACGCTTTCGGGCAGAAGGTCGGCGAAAGCCTCGCGTACTATCTTTTTCTCTATGACGGAACCAGGACACATCTTCGCATCCGGACTGGTCCTCATCGCTATGTCGAGGAATTCCTTGTCCAGGAAAGGCACGCGGCCTTCCACACCCCAGGCAGCCAGCGACTTGTTGGCGCGCAGGCAATCGTACAGATAGAGTTTGCCCAACTTGCGGACGGTCTCTTCGTGGAAAGCCCTGGCATCAGGCGCCTTGTGGAAATACAGGTAACCGCCGAATATCTCGTCCGCCCCCTCTCCCGAAAGCACCATCTTGATGCCCATGCTCTTGATCACACGGGCAAGGAGATACATCGGGGTGGATGCACGTACGGTGGTGACATCGTAGGTCTCTATGTAATAAATGACATCGCGTATGGCGTCCAGACCTTCCTGGACGGTATAGTTGACCTCGTGATGCACCGTGCCGAGATGCTCCGCCACCTCCCTGGCCTTGGCAAGGTCGGGAGAGCCTTTCAGGCCCACCGCGAAACTGTGCAGGCGCGGCCACCACGCCCTGGAACGGCTGTCATCCTCGATACGGTGCGAGGCAAATGCAGAGGCCAGGGCGCTGATCACGGAAGAATCCAGACCGCCACTGAGAAGGACCCCGTAAGGCACGTCCGACATCAGCTGGCGCTTGACAGCGGAGGAAAGCCCCTTGCGTATATCGGCAGCCGACGCAGGATTGTCCCTGACAGCATCGTATTCGAACCAGTCACGCTTGTACCAGCGGGTCATCTTATGGTCTCCGCTCCAATAGCGGCAGCCCGGAAGGAAGGGTTCGTACCCGTCGCAAAAGCCCTCGAGCGCCTTCAGTTCGCTGGCGACATAGAGGGTGCCGTCGGCATCGTGTCCGATATACAGGGGTATCACCCCGATAGGATCCCTGGCGATGAGGTATGCATCCTTTTCCTCGTCATAAAGCACGAAAGCGAATATCCCGTTGAGATCCTCAAGGAAGTCTATGCCCTTTTCCCTGTAGAGGGCAAGGATGACTTCGCAGTCGGAGCCGGTACGGAAATCATACCGGCCCTTGAGAGAATCCCTGATGGCGAGGTGGTTGTAGATTTCCCCATTCACGGCAAGCACCTGCCTGCGGTCCGGCGAATAAAGAGGCTGCCCCCCGGAAAGAGGGTCCACTATGGCAAGACGCTCGTGTGCGAGCACACAGCGGGGGCTGCAATATACCCCGCTCCAGTCAGGACCGCGATGACGGATCCTTGCCGACATCTTCAGAGCCTTGGTCCGATAATCGGCCGTCCGGTCAGAGATGTCGAGTATTCCTATGATACCGCACATAAGGCTTTAACTTATGAACAGCAGTTCGCGGTACTTCGGCAGGGGCCAGAGTTTGTTGTCCACCACTTCCTCAAGTTTGTCAATGGGACGGCGGAGCTTGAACAGCATGTCGGCGATTCCGTGGTATGCCACAGCCTTCTCGTATTCATCCACGATGTGGTTGGCGGTCTTGCGGGCCTCGACCATCTCGTCGCACTGGGCATAGATGTCGTTCACGAGGGTGGAAATCTTTTTCACCAGTTCCACTTCCGTCGAGCATCCGTCCAGGCTTCCGAAGACTTCCTGACTTGCGGCTATCTCCCTAAGGAGTTTCGACTTGTATTCGAGGGCGGCGGGGATAACGTGGTTGAGCGCCATGCGCACCATCACGCGCGATTCAATCTGCACTTTCTTGGTGTACATCTCCCACTTGACCTCGTTACGGGCCAGGAGTTCCTTCTCGGTATAGACGCCGGTGGAAGTGAACATCCTGACCGACTGCGGCGTGGTGAAGGCCTTGAACATCTCGGGCACGCTGGTCTCCACATCGAGGCCGCGGCGGATGGCTTCCTGTTTCCACTCTTCGGTGTAGCCGTTGCCGTCGAAGCAGACGACGTCCAGCACGGAGGCGATGATGGGCTTGAGGGTGTCCATCACGGCGACGTTGAGCGCCTTGCCTGCGGCAAGTTCCTTGTCCAGGGCGGCCTTGAATATGGTGAGCTGCTCGGCCACGGCGGCATTGAGGGTGGTCATCGCGCCGGCACAGTTGGCCGCGGAGCCGACGGCACGGAACTCGAAGCGGTTGCCGGTGAAGGCGAACGGCGAGGTACGGTTGCGGTCGGTATTGTCCACGAATATCTCCGGGATCTCCACAAGGCCCACTTTCTGGCCTTTCTTGCCGGCGATTTCGATAGGGGTGTCGGATGGCAGTTCGAGCAGCTTGTGCAGCACGTCGGTCATCGTCTTGCCGAGGAAGGCGGAAACGATTGCGGGCGGGGCCTCGTTGGCGCCGAGACGGTGGGCGTTGGTGGCGCTGGCGATGCTGGCCTTGAGCACGGCGTTGTGCTTCTGCACAGCCGCGAGGACGTTCACGAAGAAGGTGACGAACAGCAGGTTACCGCTGGGATCCTTGCCGGGGGCGAGGAGCTGGCGGCCGGTGTCGGTACCGAGCGACCAGTTGTTGTGCTTGCCGGAGCCGTTGACCCCGTCGAAGGGCTTCTCGTGAAGCAGGACGACGAATCCGTGCTCTCGGGCGATGATCTTCATCAGGTTCATCACGAGCTGGTTCTGGTCGTTCGCCAGGTTGGTCTCACCATAGATGGGGGCGAGCTCGAACTGGTTCGGGGCAACCTCGTTGTGACGGGTCTTGATGGGAATGCCGAGGCGGTGGCCCTCCATCTCGAGTTCACGCATGAAAGCGGCGACGCGCGCGGGAATGGCTGCGAAATAGTGGTCATCCAGCTGCTGGTTCTTGGAGGAATTGTGGCCCATCAGGGTGCGGCCGGTGATCATCAGGTCGGGGCGGGCGGAATAGAGCGATTCGTCCACCAGGAAATACTCCTGCTCCCAGCCGAGGTAGGAATAAACCTTGGTCACGGCAGGGTCGAAGAGCTTGCAGACGGATGTAGCGGCATCGCTGACGGCCTTGAGCGCCTTTTTCAGAGGAGTCTTGTAGTCGAGGGCTTCACCGGTGTAGGAAATGAAGACGGTGGGGATACAGAGGGTATCGCCCTGGATGAACACCGGGGAGGTCGGGTCCCAGGCGGTATAGCCGCGGGCCTCGAAGGTCGCGCGGATTCCCCCGCTCGGGAATGATGATGCATCCGGCTCCTGCTGGGCAAGCATCTTGCCGTCGAAAGTCTCGATCACGCCGCCATGGCCGTCGTAATCGATGAGGGAGTCGTGTTTCTCCGCAGTACCCTCGGTGAGGGGCTGGAACCAGTGGGTCACGTGGGTCACCCCGTGCTCGAGGGCCCAGGTCTTGATGCCTTCCGCCACTCCGTCCGCAGTCTTGCGGTCAAGCGCTTCGCCCTTGTCGATGCACTTGAGGAGAGCGTCGAGGGTGGCAGGGTCGAGATACTTGTGCATCTTGGCCCTGTCGAACACAAGTTCGCCGAAATACTCCGAAGGCCTAGCCTCGGGAGCCTTGAATTCCAGCGCCTTCTTTTCGAAGGATTCCTTAACCAGTTCTGATCTGTCGATACTCATCTTCGTAATTTATTAATACTAACTAACTTGATTCTGAAGGTCCATTAAACAAAAAAGGCTGGTCGTCTTGACCAGCCTCTATATATCATTTATCTCAGGTTCCCGGGTGTGTCCTCCGGCTGATCAACGAACACACAGAACCAATCAAGGCGTTGCCCTGATTGGAGTTCTGCTGATCGTTCTGCCTTTTGAAGGACATATCTTAATCTAACTAACCTGCGCTTTCAAGCACATTTTCGGTTGCAATTTAAGAATAATTTTGAAAAAGCAAAAGAATCGCGCCTGTTTTTTGGCTGTCCCGCATTTTTTTATTCGCACCCCTATTCATATATTTGTATTGAACGATACAATCCAGACGAATGACACTCGCGACCCTCTTCACTGCGCTCACCATCCTGGTGACCACCGCCCAGAAACCGGCTTCCGGCACGGTCCGGCCAGACGGCGTTTTCTTCGCCGATTTCGGGAAGGACGCATACGGACAGCTCGAGATAAGCTACCGCGCGGGCGGAAAAGATTCGGTGGTGGTCCGCTTCGGCGAGCGGCTCGCCGGGGACATGGCCATAGACCGGAATCCCCCGGGCACCGTGCGTTTCGCAGAATACCGCCTCTCCCCCGGCAGCGGGGATATGACCTGCAGGATAAGGTTCCGCCCGGATCCGCGCAACGGACGTATCGACGGCAATCCCGACCCGCAGGGACAGCCGCCCGTCCTGATGGACCCTGCCATAGGCGAGGTACTCCCCTTCCGCTACGTGGAGGTGGAGGGCGCGGAGGTGCTCTCGCTCACCAGACATATGGTGCACGTGCCGTTCAACGACGCGGCTTCCTCGTTCGTCTCCTCGGATTCCACCTTGAACGCGGTATGGGAGATGTGCAAGCACACGATGAAGGCGACCACCTTCTGCGGGGTCTATGTGGACGGCGACAGGGAACGCATACCCTATGAAGCCGACGCGCTCATCAACGCCCTCGGCCACTACGGAACGGATGCCGACTACAGGGTCGCCCGGCGGACGATGGAGGTCCTGCTGGAGCACCCCAACTGGCCTACGGAATGGCACCTGCAGATGCCCCTGCTCGCGTGGGATTATTATATGTACAGCGGGGACCTCGCCGCACTGCAGGAAAACTACGACAAGCTCGTGGAGCGGGCGCTGCTGCGTTTCCGCGACTCCACCGGCCTGATCACCACCACCGGCCAGAAGGCGATCCGCGACATTGTGGACTGGCCCCGCGTATGGAGCAAGAACCCCCTCGGGGCCGACGACCACTACGCGCTGACGAAATACAATACGGTCGTGAACGCGTTCCACGC
>CADAFW010000074.1 GCA_902787295.1 uncultured Bacteroidia bacterium | reverse complement strand
AGCACGGTGCCGTTGCCGGGAAGGGCCAGGCCGATGGCCTCGGTGAGGCAGTTCATCGAGTTGGCGGTGAACATTCCGGAGCAGCTGCCGCAGGTCGGGCAGGCGTGCGCCTCTATGGCGGCCACTTCTTCGTCGCTGACGGAGGGGTCCGCGGACCTGACCATCGCGTCTATGAGGTCGAGTTTCTCGGAACCCAGGACACCGGCCTCCATCGGACCGCCGGAAACGAAGACCGCGGGGATGTTCAGGCGCATCGCGGCCATCAGCATGCCCGGGGTGATCTTGTCGCAGTTGCTGATGCAGACGAGCGCGTCGGCCTTGTGGGCCTGGCACATGTATTCCACGCTGTCGGCTATGAGTTCGCGGCTGGGAAGCGAGTAAAGCATCCCGTCGTGTCCCATGGCGATGCCGTCGTCCACGGCTATGGTGTCGAACTCCGCGGCGAAGCAGCCGAGCTTCTCTATCTCGGCCTTGACGATCTGGCCCGCCTCGTGGAGGTGGGTGTGGCCCGGGACGAACTGGGTGAAGGAATTCGCTATTGCGATCACCGGTTTTCCGACCTGTTCCGGCTTCATTCCGTCGGCCCTCCAGAGGGCCCTTGCGCCGGACATCCTGCGACCGGTGAAGGTCACATTGCTCTTAAGATCCATAACTACTTTTTCTAACCGCATACAAGATAGATAAAATAAACCGCAAAGGCAAACGGATTCGGAGAAATCGTGGGAAAAGCATCCTCCGGCGCTTGTCAGAGCGATTTTATTTGGAAGAATGCTGTATTTTCCATAATTTTGAAGGTTTAGAGTTTGTGGTGTATAAATGAAAGTACTGAAATTCGGCGGGACCTCGGTTGGCACGGCTGCAAGCCTGGCCAATGTGAAGTCCATTACAGACGCCCTCACTGAACCTGCAATCGTCGTCGTATCCGCACTCGGCGGAATTACCGACAAGCTCATAGTCACCGCAAGGCTTGCGGAGGCACACGATTCCACCTACCTGGACTGCTACGAAGCGATAGTCAGCCGTCATGACGAACTCATAGACGAACTGTTCGACGGCGAGACCGCGGCCGGCCTCCACGAAGACGTGGGTGCGCTGCTCGCGAAACTCGGGGAGCTGTACAAGGGCGTCTATCTCCTGGAGGATCTTTCCGACAGGACCCTGGACGAGATCGTCAGCTTCGGAGAAAGGATGTCCTCCCTCATCGTGGTGAAGCTCCTGCCCGGCGCAAAGCTCTATAATTCCCTCGACTTCTTCAGGACTTACAGGCAGCAGGACAAGGACTTCCTGCATGCCAGCACCTACGAACTCGTACGCAGCGCCCTCGGCGGATTCGCCGGTGAATGCCGCATCGCAGTGGTTCCCGGATTCATCGCCCGCGACGTGGAGAACCGCCGCGTCACCAACCTCGGAAGGGGCGGCTCCGACTACACCGCCAGCGTGATCGCAGCGGCGCTCGACGTACACATACTCGAGATCTGGACCGACGTGGACGGCTTCATGACCGCCGATCCTCGCAAGATCGACACCTCATACGTGATAGAGGAACTCAACTACGAGGAGGCGATGGAGCTCTGCAACTTCGGAGCGAAGGTCGTCTATCCCCCTACCCTCTACCCCGCCTTCACGAAGAACATAGAGATAGTCGTCAAGAACACCTTCAACCCCGCGGCTAAGGGCACCGTGATCAAGCGCGAATGCAACCACGGCTCCGCCCCCATCGCAGGCATATCCTCCATCGACGACACCTGCCTCATCACCATCTCCGGCCCGACCATGGTCGGTATCGCCGGCGTGGACAGCAGGATTTTCAGCTCGCTCGCGGACAACTTCATAAGCGTCTTCCTCGCCTGCCAGTCATCTTCCGAGACCGGCATCTCCATCGGCGTGAGCCGCAAGGACGCAGAGAAGGCCTGCGAGGTCCTCAACAAGACCTTCGAGCACGAGATAAGCATAGGCGCGATGTCCACCATCACCTACAGGAGCGGACTCGCGACCGTGGCAGTGGTGGGAGAGAACATGAAGAAGACCCCGGGCATCGCCGGCAAGCTCTTCAGCACCCTCGGCCGCAACGGCATCAGCATCATCGCCATAGCCCAGGGAGAGACCAAGAGCAACATCTCCTTCGTGGTGGAGCAGCAGTTCACCCGCAAGGCCCTGAACGTCATCCACGACAGTTTCTTCCTCTCCGAATACCAGGAACTCAACCTCTTCGTCTGCGGCGTGGGCACCGTGGGTGCGAAACTGCTCGAGCAGATTGCCGGACAGAGCGAGAAGCTGATGAAGGAGCGCAACCTCAAGATCAACATCGTGGGCATAGCCCGCAGCACCAAGGGCATCTTCGACCGCGCCGGCATAGACCCGAAAAACTACAGGGACAGGCTCGAGAACGGCATCCCGCTGGACATAGACAAGCTGCGCGACGAGGTGATAGGGATGAACATCTTCAATTCGGTGTTCGTGGACTGCACCGCCAGCTTCGAGGTGGCCACGCTCTATGAGGCCTTCTTCAACCACGGCATCTCCGTGGTGGCGGCCAACAAGGTGGCGGCTTCCTCCGACTACGGGACCTACCACAAGCTCAAGGAGACGGCCATGCGCCACGGCGTGAAGTTCCTCTTCGAGACCAACGTGGGCGCAGGCCTTCCCATCATCAACACCATCAACGACCTCTGCAACAGCGGAGACCGCATCGAGAAGATCGAGGCCGTGCTCAGCGGCACCCTCAACTTCATATTCAACACCATCTCCGCGGATGTCCCGTTCAGCGAGACGGTCCGCAGGGCCAAGGAAGAAGGCTATTCCGAGCCCGACCCGCGCATCGACCTGTCCGGCAAGGACGTGATACGCAAGCTGGTCATCCTTTCCCGCGAAGCCGGGTACAAGGTCAACCAGGAGGACGTGCAGGCGGAGCCTTTCATCCCCAAGGAGTTCTTCGAGTGCAGCCTGGAGGAATTCTGGGCCAAGCTCCCGAGCCTGGACGCGGATTTCGAGGCCAGGCGCAAGGAACTCGAGGCCAGGGATGAGCGCTGGAGGTACGTGGCCAAGATGGAGGACGGCAAATACACCGTATCCCTCCGCACGGTCGGCAACCACCACTCATTCTACGTCCTCGACGGCTCGAACAACATCATCCTCATCACCACCGAGCGCTACCACAAGCACCCCATGCTCATCCAGGGCTACGGTGCGGGCGCAGGCGTGACCGCAGCCGGTGTCTTCGCCGACATAATGAGCATCGCCAACATCTAGATCGAATTATGAAAATAGCCATCGTAGGGGCCAGCGGAGCCGTCGGGCAGGAATTCCTGAAAGTCCTCGACCAGAGGAATTTCCCGGTGGACGAACTCCTCCTTTTCGGTTCGGAGAGGAGCGCAGGCCGCAAATACACTTTCAGGGGCCGGGAATATGAAGTCCGTCTGCTCCAGCACAACGATGATTTCAAGGGCGTCGACTACGCCTTCGTCTCCGCCGGGGCCGGAACCTCCCGTGAATTCGCATCCACCATCACCAGGCACGGAGCCGTGATGATAGACAACTCCAGCGCCTTCCGCATGGACGCCGACGTCCCCCTCGTGGTGCCCGAATGCAACGCCGAAGACGCGCTCGTCCGCCCGCGCGGCATCATCGCCAATCCCAACTGCACCACCATAATGATGGTGGTCGTGCTGCAACCCATCGAGAAGCTTTCGCACATCAGGACCATCCACGTGGCCAGCTACCAGTCGGCTTCGGGTGCAGGTGCGCAGGCAATGGCCGAACTGCAGCAGCAGTATAAGGACATAGTGGAAGGCAAACCGGTGACTGTCAAGAAGTTCGCCTACCAGCTCGCATACAACGTCATCCCCCAGATCGACGTCTTCCAGGACAACGGTTACACCAAGGAGGAGATGAAGATGTTCAACGAGACCAGGAAGATACTCCATTCGGACGTACGCTGCTCGGCCACCTGCGTGAGGATATCCTCGCTCCGTTCCCATTCCGAGGCGGTCTGGATCGAGACCGAAAGGCCCCTGGAGGTCGGAGAAGTGCAGGCCGCGCTCGCAGCCGCACCGGGAGTCACCCTCCAGGACGAACCCGATACCCTCACCTATCCCATGCCGCTCTTCACCGGCGGCAAGGACGACGTGTTCGTCGGGCGCGTCCGCAAGGACCTCGCAAACGACAACGGCATCACCCTCTGGCTCTCCGGAGACCAGATCAAGAAGGGAGCCGCCCTCAATGCAGTCCAGATAGCAGAATACCTCATAAGCAGGAAATAAGATGCCGAAAATCTCCAACAAGTCAGCTTCGATGCCCTCTTCGGCCATCAGGAAGCTCGTCCCCGTGTCCGACGCCGCGGAAGCCGCCGGAGTGAAAGTCTATCACCTCAACGTCGGCGCACCCGACATAAAGTCCCCGAAATGCGCCCTGGACGCCGTCGTGGACAAGTGCAGGGAGTCCGTCAACGTCTCCTATACCAATTCCGCCGGCCTCATCGAACTGCGCCGCGGGATGGTGGAGAAGTACTACAGGAAGATCGGCATCGATATCGACGTGTCCGAGATCCTCATAGACGTCGCCGGCAGCGAGGCCTTCTCGGTGGCAATGCAGATAGCCGCCGACGCAGGTGACGAAATCATTGTGGTGGAGCCTTTCTACACGAACTACAACACCTTCGCGATGCTCTACGGCATCACCCTCAAGGCGGTGCACACGGACATACGGGAAGGTTTCGCGCTCAAGTCCATAGACGAGTTCGAGAAGGTCGTCACCCCCAGGACCAGGGCCGTGCTCATCAGCAACCCCTGCAACCCGTCCGGAAAGCTCTTCACCAAGGAAGAGATGCTCGCACTCGGAGAATTCTGCCTCAGGCACGACCTCTTCCTCATTTCCGACGAGGTCTACAGGGAATTCTGCTACACCGACGAGCCGCACTTCTCGGCGATGAACATCCCCGGAATGGAGCAGAACGTCATCCTCGTGGACTCCGTCTCCAAGAGATACAACCTCTGCGGAAGCAGGATAGGATGCATCGTGTCCCATAACAAGGACGTCATGGCGGCTGCCCTGAAGTTCGCCCAGTCGCGACTCTGCCCTCCCCGCCTCGGACAGTATGCCGCACTAGGCGCGCTCGACACTCCGCAGAGCTATTTCGACGAGGTCAAGGCCGAGTACATCCGCCGCAGGGACTGCGTGACGGAAGCGCTTAACAAGATGCCCGGAGTCTTCGCGCCCGTGCCTTACGGGGCGTTCTACGTGGTGGCCGAGATTCCCGTGGACGACGCCGGCAAGTTCGCCGCCTGGCTGCTCACCGATTTCAGGATGGACAACTCCACGGTGATGATCACCCCCGCCACCTCATTCTACGGCACCAAGGGCATCACCAACCAGATAAGGCTGGCATATGTACTGGAAGTGCCCGAGCTGCAGAAGGCGATGAAGATCTTCGCCGAGGCGCTCAGGCAATATCCCGGAAGGACAATCTAGTCAGGAAATACTTACTTGATGCGGTATGGCGCATCGTCGTAGAGCAGGAATCGTTTCGCCTTGCGGATCCATTTCTGCTCTTCCGTTTTCATATGCTCCTGCACGACGTCGAAGCTCAGGCGGCCGCGCAGATATTCCTCAGCCACCGGGTCGGCAAGCTTGCCGAACAGGCCGTCATACATCTCGAAGGCGCTGTAGCGGTCCGCGAAATGGCGCATCAGCATCAGGGTATGCAGCAGCGAATGGTAGCGGGCGCCCGGCTGCAGCATGATCTGGTAGCCGAAGCAGCGCTCGTCCTTATAGCGGCCGGCCGCCGGGGTGAAACTGCAGGGACGCATCATAACCCCCTGGGGAGTAGGCAGATAGCGCACGTCCTCCAGCTTGATGAAAGGGGCCCCGAAGTATTCGTACGGCCTGGTCGTGCCAATGCCCGGAGTGATGTTGGTGCCGTTCCAGAGGCCTCCGCCGGGATAGAGTTCGCAGGTGAACATCCCCGGGATGTCGGAAGCCGGTGCGATGGTCCAGGGAAGCAGGTCCTTGCCCACGTCCGAGCAGCGGGCGGAGATGACATGGAGCGGGAACTTGGCGTCTATCTGCTCGTAGTACAGGCAGCAGAGTTCGCCGAGGGTGAGACCGTGGCGGTGCGCCACCCTGGGTATCCAGAGGCCGGGATCGACGGCGGGGATGCTGCCCTCCACCACCCTGCCGGCAGGATTGATGTGGTCCACGATGTAGATGGCGGGGCCGTCGAAACTGCGTGCGCGCCAGCTCAGGAGCTGCATCACGTCACGGGTGTAGTTGAAGTAGCGCGTGCCCGTATCCTGGATCTCCACGACCACGGCGCTCAGGCCTTCGAGGTCCTCGGAGGAGAAATCGATGTGGTTGGTGTCCGGGGTGAGCTCGCTGGCCCTCGGGGTGAAGACCTTGCCGAGATTGCCCCTCTCCTTGAAGATGTCGTAGAGGTAGCGGCCGCGGCCCGGGTCCCAGCAGTTCTGGGTGCAGAAGCATCCGACCTTGCCGTCCAGCAGGCTCCTGTCCAGCTGGTCTTCTATGGGGGTTGTCCTGAAACTGAACATGGCTTCTATCCTATGATTGAGTTGGCGAGAGCGATGACTTCGTCGGCGAGGGCCCCGGCTTCAGCCTCGGTCTCCGCCTCCGCATAGACGCGTATTATGGGTTCGGTATTGGACCTGCGCAGATGCACCCACTTGCGCTCTGCCTCGAAGTCTATCTTCACGCCGTCAACGGTATTTACCTTCTCTGACTTGAAGTGTTCCTTCATCTCTGAGAGGATGCGGTCTATCATCGAGGAATCGCTCAGGTCGATGCGCTTTTTCACGATGACGTACTGCGGAAGGATCGCCTTGTATTCGCTCACCTTCATCCCCCTGCGGGCAAGGTTGGTCAGGAACAGGGCGGTCCCGACCATGGCGTCGCGGCCGCAGTGGCAGGCGGGATAGATGACTCCCCCATTGCCTTCGCCGCCGATGAGCGCGCCCACCTCGTGCATCTTCGTGGTCACGTTCACCTCCCCCACGGCAGCGGCGTACCATACGCCTCCGTGGGCCTCGGTCACATCGCGCAGCCCCCTGCTGGAGCTGAGGTTGGAGACGGTCGCAAGATTCTTCACGCCGCGTCCGACGGCATCGTCGAGCAGATAGTCTGCCACCGCGACGAGGGTGTTCTCCTCCACGAACGGCGTGCCGTCCTCGCAGATGAAAGCGAGACGGTCCACGTCCGGATCCACGCTGATTCCGAGGTCCGCCTTTTCCTTCACCACTGCGTCCATCAGGCCGGTGAGATTCTGCGGAAGCGGCTCCGGATTGTGGGCGAAATCGCCATCCGGAGTGCCGTTGAGCGTGATGCACTGCACCCCGAGCCTTTCGAGCAGCCTCGGCATGATGATGCCTCCGACGGAATTGATGCTGTCCAGCACGACC
>CADAFW010000073.1 GCA_902787295.1 uncultured Bacteroidia bacterium | reverse complement strand
ATGTCGTTCTTCAGGAGGAAGCGGCCGCATTCGAATTCGTCCTTCATCCTGAGCGCGTCCACCACGGTCACTATGCAGTCCAGCCGGACGGAACCGTCCTTGTTGTATTCTTCCCCGAGGTTCGGGATGGAGGCGATGGTGCGGGCGATGGGCTCCGGTTCGCAGATGCCGCTGGCCTCGATCACGATGTAGTCGAAACTGCCGGATGACGCGAGGTCGTGCAGCTGCTCCACGAGATCCATCTTGAGGGTGCAGCAGATGCAGCCGTTCTGCAGTGCCACGAGGCTGTCGTCCTTCTTTCCCACGATGCCTCCCTGGGCGATGAGGTCGGCGTCTATGTTGACCTCTCCTATGTCGTTCACTATGACGGCGAACTTGATGCCGCGACGGTTGGAGAGTATCCTGTTCAGGAGTGTAGTCTTGCCGCTTCCCAGGTAACCGGTGAGAAGCAGGACCGGTATTTCTTTCTTGTCCATATCGTATTCCAATATCATACAAAGATACAAATAAACCCCGAACCTGCCATTTTTTCCGTATATTTGCGGCCTATGAAACCGATACGTTCATCATGGGTGCTGCCCCTGGTCCTGCTGCTTTCCGCCTGCACGGCCACCGAGGAGCAGGCTCCCGATACAGAATACCGCAGTGATGCGTCCAGGACCACCCTTGGCCTCGGGGAGGGCGCTCGCGTACACGATGGATTCGTTCCAGGCACCGCCACCGTCAAGTTCTCCGAAGAGCTCGCGCTTTCCATAGAGAAAGGGCAGCCGGTAGAGGAGATCGAAGCCGTCAAGAGAGAACTCGGCGTGATTTCGATGGAAAGGGCGTTCCCCTATGCGGGCGAGTTCGAGGAAAGGACCCGCCGCGAAGGCCTTCACAGGTTCTATCACATCAACTTCGCCGCTCCCGTTTCCGTAGCGCGCAGTTGCGAGCTTTTCGAAAGCATCGACGGCGTGGACCTTGCCCAGGGAAGGCGAAGGGCAAGGACGCTCGAAATGATAGACCCCTACTACAGCAGGCAGTGGTCGGTCAACAGCACCTACGACATCAACGTGGACGAGGCCTGGGCCTTCTCCTATGGCGACCCTTCAGTGGTAGTCTGCGTCGTGGACGGAGGCATCCAGCTCAACCATCCCGACCTTGAATTCAACGTCGGCAGAAAACACCGCAACTTCGTCTCCAACAGCTCCAGGATCAATCCGGAAGACCACGGAACGCACGTTGCAGGCATCATCGCCGCCACCGGCAACAACGACTACGGCATCGCGGGCATCGCGGGCGGAGACTATTCCACCGGCAGGCGCGGCGTCACCCTCCAGAGCGCGCAGGTGTTCGACGGCGACTACGCCGCGGACGACTTCGGCGCTGCCATCAAATGGGGTGCCGACAACGGCGCCGTCATCAGCCAGAACAGCTGGGGCTACGATTTCGACTACGACCAGGACGGCCGGCTTTCCCCTTCCGAGAAGCGCGATGCCCTGGAGGCCGAGACCGACGAGGAAGACAAGGCTGCAATAGACTATTTCATCAAATACGCCGGTACGGACAATGACGGCAACCAGCTTCCCGGTTCCCCGATGAAGGGAGGTGTGGTGGTCTTCGCCGCCGGCAACGAAGGCCTTTCCAACGGCGTCCCGGCGGCATATCCCCCGGCAATCGCCGTAGGTGCCACCGGCAGGAACGGAAAGATGGCGGATTATTCCAACTACGGTCCGTGGGTGGACATCTGCGCCCCGGGTTCGGACATCTTCTCCACCATCACCGGAAGCACCTACACCAGCTATTCGGGCACCTCGATGGCCTGTCCGCACGTCTCCGGCGCCTGTGCGCTCCTCCTCTCCCTCCTGGGCGGGGAAGGCTTCACGAATGACATGCTCGTGGACGTCCTCCTCAGCGGTGCAAGGTCGGGGATCATAGACTACATCGGCCGGACCGCAGGACCTTACCTGGACATCAGGAATTCCCTCTACTACGGTATAGACAAATACAACAGGCAGGAGGGCAACAGGGCACCCGTCATCGCGACTTCATACGACGGCGGATTCATATTCCACCAATACGAGACCGTTTCCATCCCGTTCACGGTTTCCGATCCCGACGGGGATCTCCTGAGCGTCTCGATAGACTTCGACGGCCCTGCGACCCTGACCAGGGACGGGAACGACGGGTCCGTCTGGCATTTCAATCTCGACTGCCCCAAGGTCAATGACTTCACTCCCAAGTCCGGCAGGATAAGCGTCCGCGACCTGTACGGAGGGACCGCCGAATACGCATTCGTCTACCGCGTACTCAAGAACAATCCTCCGGTGGTGGAGAAGACCATAGACGACTGCATAGTCATAGGCACGGGCAATGTCCATACCGTCGACCTCTCCGGCCTGTTCTCCGACCCTGACGGCGAGACCCCGGCCCTCAGCGCGAAGGCCGTCCCGTCGGCATACGCCAAGGTCCTGATTGACAACGGAAAGCTCAAGTTCACCCCCTGGGTCTTCGGCATCACCGACATAGCCGTCACCGCGACCGACGCCCTCGGGGAGAGCACCTCGCTGACCTTCCGCTGCCTCGTGCGCGAGAAAGAGGTGCCCATGGACTTCTATCCCAATCCTTTCCGGGACCAGCTCTACATCCGCAGCGGCGGGGCTTCCGAGAAGGCCGGCATCAGCATCTACAATTCCGCCGGTGCGGAAGTCTATCACAACGAGCTCGTCTGCAGCGCCTTCGACCCGGTGATGGTCAACACCGCATCGTTCGCGCCCGGAATCTATACCCTCAAGGTCGTGCTTGCGGCTGGGGAGTTCACCAATACCATCGTAAAGAGATGAAAAGACTTGCAATGACATTGGCCTTCGCGCTGCTCTGCGCGGGCCTGGATGCGCAGGAACAGGCACTCGTCTTCACCCGTACTCCCATGGATCCCGTTTCCGCTTCGCTCGCCGGGGCTGACGCGACCCTTTCCGACGATATCTCCCGCTCGGCTTTCGGCAACGCCGCAGCGATGGCCTTCCATGACGGGAAGATGGACGCCGCCCTCTCATATACGATGTGGGCTCCGTCGTCCCTGCGCTTCGACCGTTTCGGCTTCGGCGCCGCCTATAATTCCGGGATATTCGCAGCCGCTGTCGGCGGCAATTTCGCCAAGGGACCGTCATACGACGTGATCAACGACGACGGCACCGGTGCGGGCCGGCTCGACACCTCCGACATGCTCCTCGGCGCAGGCTTCGCAGTCCGTTTCAACGATCAGTTCAGCCTCGGTGCGAACGTGCTTTATGCGCGTGAGAGGATCTATGTAGACGGGGAACTGTCCGGGGTGCTTGCAGACGTCTCGCTGCTCTACAAGACCGGCGGCCTGAGGCTTTCCGGCGGCATCACCCATATCGGCCCGTCCGTAGTTGACAAGGACGGCAGGAGTTTCTCCACGCCCGCCTCTGCATCCGTAGCCGCAGGCTATACCATCGGAGCCGGCGGCAATGCGCTCGACCTGATGGGCAACGCCGACGTCTATTTCAACGGCGCCGCCGCCACTGCGTTTGCGCTGCAGTATTCCGTGAATGGGATGCTTTTCCTGAGGGGAGGTTTCCATTACGGCGGTGCGCACGCTCCGGTGCCGACCTACCTTTCCCTCGGCGTGGGTGCGAAAGTGGGCGGAATCAGGATAGATGCCGCCTGGATCACGGCCAACAAGGTGATTGGCAATACCTTCAGTTTCTCCCTCGGCTACGGCTTCTAGCGCCGTCTATCCGGCCTTGCGGGCGCTGTTTTCCGACGCCCAGGCCTCTTCGAACCATTCCCTGAGCTTAGCCCTGTCGGCAATGACGGAGCGAAGTTCCCTGAGTCTTTCCGCGTTGGGGGATTCCGGGATCCATAGTTTCAGGTAGCCGCCTTCGGCATACTTCTCGGCCATATGTTCCAGCATCCTACGCCAGTGGCCTTCCTTGTCCAGTTCCGGATAGTGGCCGAGTCCGTACTGGACCGTCGTAGATGGTCCTGGGCTCGTGGTCCGATGAGGCGCGGTGGTCTTCCGCTGCATCTGCTATGATGTCTATCTGCCCTTCGCTGAACCACTTGCGCAGATTTCTGTCCGCGCGGATGATCCTCGCCGAGACTATGTGGTGCGTGCTGCGGTCCTCGCTTAGGCCGGTGTCGTGGTATGCCGCGGCGGCATAGACCATGTCCGGGTCCACGTCGTAGAACTCGCAGAAAGCCAGTGCCTGCGCTATGACGGTCTCCGCATGGTCCCTGCGGTGCCCCTTGTCGAAGGCATCGTAACGCGGGAGTATGTTCTCCGTAATGTAAGCCCTGAGTTCAGGATCGACCTGCTTCATCAGAAACCGAAGGACTGCTTGATGAACGACAGCATGCCGTCGGTCATCTCCGTCCTGTTGCCGAAGAACAGGAGCATCAAGGCCGCGAACGGATCGAGCATGCGTCGCCGGGGAAGTATTCGGGCACGAAGGCTTCCCACCAGTTGCGCAGTTGCGCAGTCGTCATATGGAACAGATAGATTGCCATGGGTTCTTCTATGACGCAGCCGGTCAGGTATATCTGTCCGAGGTCGAAGAGGGGATTGCCGAAACTGAAGTCGGCGTTGTCTATCAGGTAGTCGGTCGTGCCGTCCGTGATGACGTTGCCCACGTGCAGGTCGCCGTGCAGGCAGGTCTGTGCGGCCGGGACTGAATGGATGAAGTTCCTCACCACGGTTTTCTGCGATTCGGTCAGGAACTTGTCGCCTGAGACGACGCGGTAGAAGAAGTCCTTGATGTTCGGGAAGAAGGTCGTGTCGCACTGCTTGGAATGCAGTTCCTTCGCTATTTTCGCAAAGCGTACGGCAAGGTCCTGCGTGGTGCCCGGATCCTCGGACATCATCCTGGCGAAGGATTTCTTCGGGCTGATGCGCTGGAATTCCACGCCGGTGCGGGAGCCGTCCGTCACAATGCGGCCTACCTTCGGGGTCACGATCCCCATATCCTGGATGGCCCTGGCCACGCCGTACTCCCTTGCCGGAACGTCCTTCGGCATATAGTCGTTGTACAGCTTGATCATGGTCTTGCCGTCCTTGTGGTTGTAGCTGATGGCGGTGCCGCCCTCTCCGCTCTGCTCATAGTCGGCGAGGTCTATCTTCACCGGAGCCATCTCGTCCCTGCCGATGGGGAATACCTTGTTCAGCAGGGTTACGAACTCTGCATACGCCTCGGTATCAGCGAGTTCACGCAGGCTCTGCGCAAGCCCGCGGTAGTGCCATTCGTGCTGGGCCTTGTCCTTGTTGTGGAAGATATTCCAGAGTTCGTCGCCCATGCGGTAATGGTCGCGGGCGATGGCCCTCATGTTGGAAAGCTTGTCTCCCATCGCGACAATCTTTGCATCCATCGACGCCTTCGCGAGCCGCTCGATGGCCGCCTGCTTGCGGTCGTGCCAGCTGGCCTCCGCGCTTATGCCCGGGGTGAATCTGTCGGACTCCTCCTCCACGATGCCGGCCACGCGGCTGCCGAATTCCTTGCGGAGGTCCTCCACGCTCACGTCGGTGTCCTCCACAGTATCGTGGAGCACCGCCGCGGCCAGCAGTTCCTGGTCGCTGGTTATGGTGGAGACTATCTCCATGGCCTCCATGGGATGGACGATGTACGGGAAACCCTTGCCGCGCCTTTCCGTCCCTGCGTGGGCCTTCACGGCATAGTTTATCGCTCGGTCAAGAAAATCTGTGTCGAGTCTTTTTTCAGCCATATTGTCGTGTGTTTATTTCTTCTTGTTCATGAAGGCGAGCCGGGAGGCCTGGTCTATGATCCTCCTGGAACGCTGCCTGTTGTATTCGGTCTTGCCGCCGAGGGTCTCGAACATTTTCATCAGACCGGCCTCGCCGCCGCCGTTCTCCAGTATGACCACTATGCAGAGGTCCTGGAGCGCCACGGTGTCCGTGATGATGTCGATGTCGGTGCCGCCGATCTGGTGGATAGCCAGCTGGTAGGCGTCTTCGCCGTATTCCTTGAGGCAATTCTCCACGTCGCCGAGCGTCTTGTACTCGAAGAGGTTCCTGAATATCTCCAGGTACGGCATCGCCGTCGCATGCTGGATTTCCGCCTGGTTGATTGCGGCGATTCTCTTGGTGAGCTTGTCGAACGGCCTGAGGGACAGGTAGTTCCGCCAGGTGTCACCGTTCAGGTTGACGTCTTCGAACCTGCCGCTGCTCACGAGTTCGCTGACCTTCCTCCGGTAGTCGTTGATGCTGGTCCTGATGCGGCTGAACTCATCGTCCGCGAGCTCGAGCATGCCGGCGAGCCTGTTCAGCGTGCGCATGTATTCGGACGGGATTTCGACGTTGGACTTGTAGCCGGTGTCGTGGTTCATGTTCGCCCACATGTGCTGGAGCGTGGTGCGCATCTGGACCTCGAAACGTATGGTGTTGAGTTCCGGATGCTCCGGGTCGGAATAGGTCTTCTCCGGGATGCGGCAGACGTAATGGAGCGAATTGTAGCCGAAACTGTCCACCTCGTGCATCTTGCGCTTGTCCACGGAGTTTTCCCAGTCGATCTCGAACAGGTTCTCGGCGATGGCGGCGATCTTGTCCACGTCGTCGGTGTAGAAGGTGATCACCCTCGCGCCTACGATGTCGGTGATGTCGTCGACCGTCATGTACTTCGCGCCTTTCAACTCGAGTTTGCCGGCAAGGCTGTCCTCCGTCTTGATGCGCGATTCCAGCGCGGTGATGGCCATCGAGTTCTTCTTGAGCGCATCCCCGAGGAGATCCTTTACGACGCCCTGCAGCAATTCATACGATTCCAGATTGCTCCGGTAGTCTTCCAGGATCATCTGGCAGTGAAGGTCGAGCCCGTAATCTTTCATCTGAGCAGCTACTGGATGTTGATGATGCTTGAGAATCCGGTGATGTCGAACACTTCCTTCACCTGGGACTGCATGCCTTTGAGCACCAGCGAACCACCGCGCGCCATGACGCTCTTCTGGAGCATCAGGAACATTCGGAGACCCTGGCTGGAGGTGTATTCCATTCCGGAACAGTCGATGCAGATTTCGGGCTTGTCACCCTCCATGAGGCATTCGATGTCCCTCTGGAACTGATCGGCATTGGTGGTGTCGATGCGTCCGTTGAGGACTACATCCTGCTTGTTGCCGTCCTGCTTGATAGTGACTTCCATTGCTTATAGTTTTATTGTCATTATTGTTATATCGTCATTCTGTTCGTTCCCGTCGGTGAACGCGTGCAGCCTTGCCATGAGGTCGGCATTGGCTTCCTTCGCGTTCATTCCTTCCGGAATCGTCTTCGCCCAGTCCAGGAGCCTTTCGCCCCCGAACTGCTCCTTGTCCGCATTTTCGGCTTCGGTCACGCCGTCGGTGTACAGCACGATGCGCGAGTTCTCCGGGAGGATGCATTCGGCCATTTCGTAAACGAAATCCGGGAACAGGCCTACCGCGATGTTGGGCTTCACCTGGAGATATTCCCCGTTCACGATGATGGGGTTGTGCCCGGCGTTGCAATACTGGAACTTCCTGGTATTGAAATCGAACTTGCCTATGAACGTGGTTACGAACATGCCGGTGTCGTTGCCTTCTGAGACGAAGTTGTTGACCCTTGACATCACCTTGTCCAGCGGAACGCCCTCACCCGAAGTGAAGCGCAACGCAGCTCTGGTGATGGCCATCACCAGCGATGCGGGCACGCCCTTGCCGGAGACGTCGCCTATTGCGAAATAAAGCGTATCGTTCTTGATGAGGAAGTCGTACAGGTCGCCGCCGACCTCCTTCGCCGGCTGCAGCAGCGCGTGCAGGTCCACCCGGTCGTCATCCTCGGGGAAGTCGTCGGGGACCATATTCATCTGTATGCTGCGGGCGATGTTGAGTTCGCTCTCGAAGCGCTCGTTGGCCGCCGTGGTGATCTTGAGGTTCTCTATGTACTTCGTGAGGGACGTCTCCATATATTCGAACGAATCCCTCAGGCGTTTGATCTCGTCATCCGACTTGATGTCCGGCAGTTTCGTGTCGAAGTTGCCCTGCGCTATGCTGATGGCCGACCTGGAGAACTGGGAAAGCGGCTTCGTGAGCTTCCGGATGATGGCATAGCAGGTGCCGAACAATACCAGCAGCCCCAGCAGGCCTATGAGCAAGATCATCAGCTGCATCTTCGCGTTGGAGGCGAGCACCTCCCTGTAGTTGCAGGCTATTCCGGCGGTCCAACCGTTGGAGAGGGGCCCGTAAACCGCGAACGACATGTTCTTGGTATGCCTTCCGAAGATTCTGGTGCCTTTGTTTCCCTTCAGCATGTCGTTGCACAAGTCCAGGACGTCGGGGTCGCCTGATTCGAGGGCGTAGCTGTAGAGGGTCTCCACATTGCCCGATTCGGTGTCGGCCCTGGTCACGAGCTGGCCGCACTTGGACACCAGCACCAGGTATGAATGCTCGTACGGCTTGATCTTCCTGACAGTATCGATGATCCAGGAAATGTCGATGTCGGAAGCCATCACGGCGAAAACCTCGCCGGTGCTGTCCTTGAGCGGATAGCTGTAGGTCGTCACGAGTTCGCCGGTGGACTCGATGGCATAATACGGCTCGGTCCACACTGGTTTCCCGGTAAGATAGGGGATCTGGTACCAGTCGGCGTGCAGATAGTCGTAATCCTCGTTCCCCAGATTCTTGTACTTGATTTCGCCGCTGTCGCTGTCTATCCAGGACATCGGAGCGTGTTTTTTCTTTCCGGGGAGGTAGCCCGGCCTGAAGGACATCGTACTGCACTTGATGTACGGGCTGCCCCTCAGCACGCTGGTCTCGATCTGCCTGATAAGATTGTCGTCATTCGGCCTCGCATAGCAGATTCCGGCGGCGTCCCTGGTCATTGTCTCGATGGAGATAGTGACCTTCTCGATGTCGGAGATGGTGGCGTGCAGGAGGTTGTCCGCCGATTTCATGGCCTCCCGGGAAATGAGCCTGTGGGAGAATATCGATGCCGCCACCAGGGCGGTGATGAACAGGATCGAGACTATCAACAGGATGTTGAGGCTCAACCGGGTAGAGAAGGATTTCTTTGTCCGCTTCATCGTATCACCTCCTCATATGTTACCTTGCGGCTGATGATTCCGGCATCGGCCAGCTTGTCCACCAGCGCGTCGAATTCCTCTTTCCCGACGGACTCGAACGAGAGCCCCGCGCCTTCCTCTTTCTCCAGAAGCCTCAGGTACTCGTCGAGCATGAGCTTCTGGGTCATATGGTTGGTGATGGCGCTGTGGTCGGCCATGACGTGCCTGAAAGTGATCCCGATCGCTTCCTCGCGGTTCTCACTGGCGTATTCCCATCCCTTTTTCGTGGCCTCGATGAAGCGGTCCAGGACATCCTTGTTCTTGTTGTAGAATTTCTCCGTGACGTACAGGCCGTCTTCGGGATAGTCGAGTCCCTCATCGGCGAACCTGAGCACGTGGTCGGCCGGAATCTCACCTGCGGACATCCGGAGTTTGATGAATTCGCTGTACGAGTAGCAGAGGACGGCGTCCACCGCTCCGAAGATGAACAGGTTGTTGGCGTGGTCTACGGATGATATCCAATCGACTTCTACACTGTCCCGGTGCATCAGGAGAGTGCAGATGTTCTCGAAACCGTTGCTCCAACGGCCTATCCTCATCCCGTCGAGGTCGCGGGGGGTATCGACCGGCTTGTTGCATACGGCGAGCATGCCATTGTGCTGGGTGAGCTGCATGATGTTTACGAGCTTGACCCCGTTCGAGCGGTTTATTATGCCGTTGATGAGCATGTCGCCCAGGATCTGGACGTCGCCCTTCTCGAGCAGCTTGTAGGTGGACGCGGTGGAACTGAGGTTCGGGTGCCTGAGTACGATGTCCAGCCCGGCCTCTTTGTAATAACCCTTTTCCAGCGCGACGTAGAATCCCGCGAACTGCGTCTGCGGGCTCCACTGGGGCATCACCACGAGAGTCTGCTGCGCGGCCAGTTTCTGGGCAGGCGTGCAGATCAGGGCGAGTGCCAGGGAAATGGCTGTAAGCAGTCTTCTCATCCTCTCTTCGACAAGGTCAGGACGTTGCATCCATTCTCATATGTGTATTTGACGGAATCCATCAGCTGCTTGCACAGGTAGATGCCCAGGCCGCCGATCTGGCGCTGCTCCGCCGGGAGCGTGATGTCCGGGTCCGGTTTGGCGAGGGGGTCGAACGGGGTGCCGGCATCGCGCAGGATGATGACCACGCTGTCGCCCTCGCGGCGCGTCTCGGCCTCGAGCCAGCCGTGCCCCTGGTCGTATGCATACTGTACTATGTTTTCCACGACTTCCTCTATGGAAAGCCTGATCTTGAATCGCAGATCCTTGCCTGTCGGCATGTCGGAGGACGACATCAGCTTTTCTACAATCTCACCGCACCTTGACGTGATGGGCTCAAAACGCAAAATCATGGTTCAATCGGTTAATGATTAGTCAATTAAACAAATATAACAAGAAAATCCGGGATTTCGTAAAAAGTGTGGGCGCAAAAAAAGAGCGGCCTGTGCGGTCGCTCTCTTTATCTGTGTCGTTCAGCGTTTATTTCTGCTGTTGCTTGAACTGATTGAGTATGCCGGTGATCGCGTTCACGGCCGCGGAGACGTTCTGGGCTGTGGCGCTGACCGCCTGCTCGTTCTCGGCTGCAGTCGTGATGCTCGAGAGGTCCAGTTTGGACAGGGTGGTCAGGCCGCTCAGGATGCTGGCGGAATTGTCCTTGTTCACGAGATTTGCAGATCCGTCCACGAGGCCCTTGGTGAACTGGTCGATGACGGAGACGGGGGTAGCCTCGTTGGCGTTCTTCTTGAAGATGCCGAGGTTGTTGGCGATGGTGGCGATGTTGATGATGTTGCCGAGGTTGCTCAGGTCGATCTTGCCGTCCGCCTTGTACTGGGCATAGATGCTGGCGAGTGCGCTGCCTACGCTGGAGCCGGCGCTGAGGGCGGTGGAGGCGGCGCTCTTGAGGAGTCCGCAGGATGCGGCCGTCACTATGATGGCAGCTGCTGCAACGATGAGGGATTTGATTTTCATTGGTTTATTGATTTAATGGTTAATTGCCAAAATGCCGTGGTCGTCAAACACGCTGACTTACAAATATAAAAAAACTTCGGAATAATCAGTGCGGATGTGAGAACATATGTCCCGGCGATGTTTCCCAAGCAATCGTATCAATTATCTAACGATATGTAATTCAAATGATTACTTTGTATTATATGAAACGATACTATATAATGTCCAACCGCATTGCAGGGTTTAGCTCTTTCCCTCTGCCCGTTTGTTTATGTACAATATAAACCATTGACGCACAATGAAATCGCCTTGCTTACATTAATCAATTATGCAGAATCGTCAGATCTGTCACCGGACAGATGAAAAACTATCTGTCCGGCATAATCCGTAGGCCTTTTGCAGCGGGGGCGTTAATTGCTTGTGGCTGTTTTGATTTTTGACGGATATTTTCTTTATGTCCGGCCGCCTCATCTTCCCGCCGTCTGAGCATTTCTGGCAGAAACTTCTTCGAGCGCACCATCCTATCTTTGGCAGCTCGTTCCCGAAATGCTTTGTCCAGGCTTTGAACTCATCACTCCCGTCTGATGTGATCCGGTCCCGGTCATGTGTGAATCGCTCCGGATGCCGGCCTCGTTCCGTACCGGAGATTGGAGGTCGCCGCTTGTCTTCGCTCTTCTTTCTCCGGCTTGCCTCCCCGGTCCGCTATGTTCCAGGGTCCAGTAAGGTCAAATCATTCGCCGTCCTGACTTTCAATTCGCTTTTTCCGTCCGTTTTTGGCGCTCGATTATCCGAAAATTGTCCAAAAACTGCCGGGTTCTCATTGTTTTCGTAAAATCAGCCTTACACGCGTGTATAAACTACATATAACAAAAATGTTATGCCTTGTAACACTTTTGTTAAC
>CADAFW010000072.1 GCA_902787295.1 uncultured Bacteroidia bacterium | reverse complement strand
AATAATGGTGGAATTCCCCTCACCATCCTGGGCTGACTACGAACTGCTCGACAGCGGCGACGGCATGAAGCTGGAGCGCTTCGGGCAGTACGTCCTTTCCCGCCCGGAACCCAAGGCCCTGTGGCATCCGAGCCTCCCCGCGAAGGAATGGCAGAGGCTTGCGCACGTGACCTTCAAGCCCGGCGCCGGATTCGGCAAGGCCGGCAAGGAGGACAGCGGGACCTGGGAGCGGCATCGCCGCATGGATGACCAGTGGTACATCCGCTATCCCGGCGGCCCTTCCTTCGATCTCCGCCTCGGGCTCACCTCGTTCAAGCACGTGGGCGTGTTCCCCGAGCAAGCCCCGAACTGGGAGTTCATCCATTCCCGCACCTCCGCGCTCGTGAAGGCCGCGAAACAGGCCGGAAGGCCGCTCCCTAAGGTGCTCAACCTCTTCGCCTACACCGGTGCCGCATCGCTCGCCGCAAGGGCTGCCGGAGCCGACGTGACCCATCTCGATTCGGTGCGCCAGGTGGTTACCTGGGCCCGCGGAAACATGGAGCACAGCGGCCTGGACGGCATCCGCTGGGTCGTGGAGGACGCGATGAAGTTCGCGCGCCGCGAGGCCAGGAGGGGGAACCGCTATTCCGGCATCATACTGGATCCCCCGGCATACGGGCACGGCCCCGACGGGGAGAAATCCGAAATCCTGGAACCGGAGAATTCCTTCATGGTCCTGAACCTCTATTCCAACGGCTATTCCGCCGCGCTGGGGGAGACGGTGGTCCGGGAGGCGTTCCGGCTTAAGGACAGCGGCGGGATGACGAGCGGCGAACTCGCGCTCACGGACGGCTTCGGCAAGGTGCTGCCGCTCTCAATTTTCGTAAGACTGGAGCGCTAATCAATATTTTGACTAACTTTGCCCCTCCGGAAAGAAACAACAACACAATACAATACCATGCAGAACATCGACACTTACGATTTCACCGGCAAGAAAGCCATCGTCCGCGTGGACTTCAACGTCCCGCTCAACGAGAATTTCGAAATCACCGACGACACCCGCATCCGTGCGGCCATGCCTACCCTCAAGAAAGTCCTTGCAGGAGGCGGTTCCCTCATCATCATGTCCCATCTCGGACGTCCCAAGAAGGTGGATCCCAAGTTCTCCCTCAAGCACATCCAGGCCCATGTCTCCGAATGCCTCGGCGTTCCCGTGAAGTTCGCTGACGACTGCCAGAAGGCCCAGGAGCAGGTAGCCGCCCTCAAGCCGGGCGAGGCTCTCCTTCTCGAGAACCTCCGCTTCTACGCCGAGGAGGAAGGCAAGCCCCGCGGACTCGCAGAGGATGCCACCGACGAGGAGAAGAAGGCCGCCAAGGCCGTCGTGAAGGAAAGCCAGAAGGAGTTCGTGAAGACCCTCGCTTCCTACGCAGACTGCTATATCAACGACGCTTTCGGTACCGCTCACCGCGCTCACGGATCCACCGCGCTCATCGCCAAGTATTTCCCTGAGGACAAAATGTTCGGATACCTCATGGAAGGCGAGATCAAGGCCATCGACAACGTGCTCAAGAACGCACAGCGTCCTTTCACCGCCATCATCGGCGGTTCCAAGGTTTCCAGCAAGCTCGCCGTCCTCGAGAATCTTCTCGACAAGGTGGACAATCTCATCATCGGCGGCGGTATGGGCTATACCTTCATCAAGGCGCAGGGCGGCCGGATCGGCGATTCCCTCCATGAGGACGACCTCATGCCCAACGCGCTCGAGATCCTCGCAAAGGCCAAGGAGAAGGGCGTGAACGTCTATCTTTCCGTGCAGACCCTCATCGCCGACGCATTCTCCGCCGACGCCAACACCCAGATCGTTCCTTCGAACGAGATTCCCGACGGTTGGGAAGGCGTGGATGCAGGCCCCAAGTCCCTTGCAAGGTGGAAGGACGTCATCATGAACTCCAAGACCATCCTCTGGAACGGTCCCGTCGGAGTCTTCGAGATCGACAAGTTCGCCCAGGGTACCCTGGAGATCGCCAAGGATCTCGCTGAGGCTACCGAGAAGGGCGCCTACACCCTTGTGGGCGGTGGCGATTCAGTCGCAGCCGTGACCAAGATGGGCTTCGCCAAGAAGGTCAGCTACGTGAGCACCGGCGGCGGTGCAATGCTCGAGGCTCTCGAGGGCAAGGATCTTCCGGGCATCGCAGCAATCCGCGGCTAAACCATTGATGCATAGATGAGAAAGGCGACCTAAAAGGCCGCCTTTTCCGTATCTGCTCCGCCCGCTTTATTTGGCGTGGGCGAAGTGGGTGGTGTTGTCTTTCTTGGGAGGTTCGGGGTGGACGACGGCGGCAGGGACCTTGCGGATGAAGGAGAATGCCAGGATCGTTATGCCGGCGACTATGAACGGGATGGAGAGGAGCTGCCCCATGTTGAGGGCCATTGTCTCCTCAAATCCCACTTGCGGCTCCTTGATGAATTCGATGAGGAAGCGCATGCCGAAGCAGCCGATGAGGAAGGCTCCGAAGAAGAATCCGCGGTAGACCTTGTCCAGCTTGTTCTTGTAGACCCATACGAGGATGAGGCCGAGGATGAGGTAGCTTAGCGCTTCATAAAGCTGGGTCGGGTGCTTGGGCTCGGTCTCTCCGCGGAGGTCGAAGATGAATCCCCAGGGGAGGCCGGTGACGTCGCCGTAGATCTCCGAGTTGAAGAGGTTGCCGAGGCGGATGAAGCAGCCGGCGAAGGCGACGGTGATGCACAGACGGTCCATTATCCAAAGGAAATCGAAGTCGTTCTTCTTGCCGTAATGGGCTGAGAACCACCACATTGCAAGAAGCAGTGCGATGGCGCCGCCGTGGCTTGCGAGGCCGCCTTTCCAAGGCATGAAGATCTCCCAGAATCCCTGCCAGCTGCCGAGGTAGTAGTCGGGCTGGTAGAAGAGGCAGTGGCCGAGGCGGGCGCCGACTATGGTCGCGATCAGGAGGGTGTACAGCAGCGGGTCGAGAAGGCTCAGGGGGAGTTTCTCGCGCTTGCAGAACCATTTGAACAGGAACCAGCCGAGCACGAAGCCGGAGACGAAGAGTATCGAATACCAGCGTATGCTAACGGGCCCGATGGAGAAAATCACGGGGTCGACGTGCCAGTGGACGAAGAGGAGATCGGTCATCTTTCCTTAGGATTTTTGCAAATATAATGATTATTTCGTTCCCGATTTCGTATATTTGAGGGACGGCACGGGCCTAACCCCCGGCCGCGAAATCATGAAAAGGCTGTTTGCAATAATTGCGCCTCTGCTCATTCTGCTCGGGTGCGACGGGAAGAAGGGCGGACCCGATCCTGTGGACATCGAATGGGGCGCCGGCCGCCAGCTTGCGGTGGCATTCCTGGGATATTACGATTCTGAGGCGGCGTTCCGCCATTCCGACTATTATGCGGGGCTCGCGAACTGTTACCCCTGGCTCGCCGATGCCGCCGAAGCGGGCACTCCCGACGGCATGGCGCTCTGCCTCGTCATTCCGCGTTACGAATCTTCGGAACTCACTGTGAGCCAGTATGTTCCCGCCGGAACGAAGAAGGAGAAGGGTGTGAAGTACGACAAGGTCTATGCTACCGTTTCCGGGAAGCCATTCATCCTCAGGAGCAACCTGCTGGCGCCGGACGTGGTGATCAGTTGCAAGGACAGCACCGGTGCGGAGTTCTCCTATGTGCCGGCGATAGTGGGCGACGGCAGGATGTTCGTCTCCGATTCGAAGAAGATGGTGGACATCTCGCTCCCGCTTCCGGAGACCGACCCGTTCCTGAAGAATGCCTCCTACACCGACGGCTTCGGCATCAGCGCCAGCGTGCGCTCCGGCCTGCCGTTCCTCCACGTGGACCTGCACTCCATCCTGGGAATGGGCGTGGTGTGGGATGAATCCGACCTGAACATCTCGGACGGCGACAACCCGGTGCGGGGCCTGAACGGCATCTGCAAGGGCGTGTTCATAGGCGACATAGGCCAGGACTACAATCCGGTCCTCTGCGCGCTGATGACGGACGACAAGGTGAAGATCCTTTCGGTCTTCGGCAGCCTGCATTCCGGCGAGGGGACCCTCAGTTCCGCGATCGAAGGCATAGGGGACATAGTCGGATTCGAGTGCGGCGGCGCCGGCAGGATGGATGACGGGGGGTATTCGTACAATACGATCTACGCCATCGACAGGCGCGGCAGGAGCCATGAGATCCCGCTTTTCCTCGGCCGTGCGGATGAATATTATTCCGTTTTCGGGGACGGGTCGATGCTGAACGTCAGCCTCTCGCAGGACTGGCACATCTCGGCCCGCTGGACCGGTCCGGACGGAAGGGCCGGGAGGCAGCTGGAAGGAACGTTCCAGGAAATGTCCACCAGCGACAGCTGCCGCGTATTCGCCTACAGGACCGATGATTCCGCCGGGACCTTCAAGGTCAGGTACACCGAAGAATTCACCGACCTGCTGGTGTCAGCGGACGGGGCTGTCAGCCTGGCTGACACTACCTATTTCCACCCCGGAGCGGGTCCGGAAGACGACATAGAATACGATTGATTTTTCAATATCTGACAATCTCTGTCTCTTTTTGGGGAAATCCCCCTTTTCGCGCGCGTATGGCTCGTTTTTTGCGGAGTTTTACGCGCGAATTTTTTAGGTATGAATATATTAGCAACAATAGCCGCCGTCCTCGCCATGGCATCCGCTCCGGCGCAGGCGGACAGCGCACCGGCGCCCAAGGTCCTCACGCTGGAGCAGGCGCTCGAAGTCGCGCTGAGCGAAAACGCATCGGTAAAGGTGGCTGACATGGAAATCGAAAAGACCGGCTATTCACGTGCCGGGACCTATTCCGCCCTCTTCCCCCAGATCAATGCCACTGGTTCCTACCAGAGGACCATCAAGAAGCAGGTCATGTATATGGACATGGAAGGCTTCGAGGGCAGGGGAGGCTTCGAGGTGGGACGTTGGAACACCTGGAGCGCAGGCGTCGCCGCCACGATGCCGATCGTGAACGCCCAGCTTTGGGAAAGCCTCAGGCTCTCCGCCGCGGACGTCGAGCTCGCCGTGGAGAAGGCCCGCAGCTCCCGCCTCGAGACGGTCACCCAGGTCAAACAGGCCTATTTCGCGGTGCTTCTCGCACGCGAGGCCTTCAATGTCTATAAGTCCGTCTATGAGAACGCGGTGGAAAATCTCGAACTCACCCAGAAGAAATACAACGCGCAGCGCGCTTCGGAGCTGGATCTCGCCAGGGCGAAGAGTTCCGTGGCGAACGCCATCCCCAACGTCTATGACTCCGAGAGCTCCATCATCCTGAGCCTCTGGCAGCTGAAGGCGGTGATGGGAGTGGACCTGGACGAGAACATCGACGTGGCCGGAAGCCTTTCCGACTTCACCGGGCACATGTTCTACGACCTTCACGAGAACGACAACTTCTCGCTCGAGAACAATTCCACGATGCGCCAGCTGGACATCCAGGCAAAGCAGCTCGCCAGCGCCGTGAGGACGCAAAAATACGCGAACCTTCCGACCCTGTCGCTGTCCTATTCCTACAGCATCAACGCGATGGACAACGGGCTGAATTTCAGCCAGTACAAGTGGTCCCCGTACTCCTACATCGGGCTCAGCCTGAGCATCCCCATCTTCGCGGGAGGCAAGCGCTACCACGCCATCAAGCAGGCCGGAGTGCAGGCTGCCGAACTCGACGTCCGCAAGGCCGACACCGAGCGCCAGCTGATGATCTCCATCCGCCGTTATCTCAACACGATGGAGACTTCCATCAAGAGCTACGGCGCCGCGCAGAGCGCTGTGGAGACCTCCACGAAGGCATACGACATCGCCCGCAAGGCCTACGAGGTCGGCCGCAACACCATGACGGACCTCAACGACGCCCAGCTGCAGCTCACCCAGGCCAAGCTCAGCGTCACCCAGGCCATCCACAATTTCCTGACGGCAAAATCCAATCTCGAGGGCGTCCTCGGGGCCGATTTCATAGGCGATGACGGCAAGGTCATCCTCAATCCCACCTACGACAAATAAGAAACAGCATATGAAGAACATCTGCAGAACCATCATCGTGTTCACCATCGCCGCCGCTGCCTGCGCTTGCGGACAGAACGGCGGCAAGACTGCCAAGGAAGCCGAAGCTGCGGTGCAGGCTCCGCCCCAGGCGCGCCTCGTGGAGGTGCAGGGTGCCGTGAAGGAAGTCATTCCCCAGAACGGCAGCTACTCTTCCACCGTACAGGCCAACATAGTCAACAACATAGCCTCCCAGACAGCCGGCCGCATCCGCAAGATCAACGTGGAAGTGGGCGATTTCGTCTATGCGGGACAGGTCCTCGCCGAGATGGACCGCTCCCAGCTCGAGCAGGCCGAGTTCAAGCTCAAGAACGACGAGGCCGAGCTCGGCAGGGTCAGGCAGCTCCTCTCCGAGGGCGGCATCTCCCAGTCCGATTTCGACCAGCTGGAGCTCGCGTTCAAGGTCTCCCAGAGCGCTTTCAAGAACCTCGAGGAGAATACCGTGCTGCGTTCCCCGGTGTCCGGAGTCGTGACCGCCCGCAACTATGACAAGGGCGACATGTACACGATGTCCCAGCCTATCTTCACCGTGCAGCAGATCACTCCCGTGAAGATGCTCGTGGGCATCTCCGAGTCCGACTACACCAAGGTGAAGAGGGGTGACGCCGTGACCGTCACCGCCGACGCCCTTCCGGGAAAGGTCTTCTCCGGCAAGGTAGTACGCATCTACCCGGTGATGGACGCCGCCACGCATACCTTCAACGCGGAGGTGCAGGTGCGCAACGAGAAGCGTGAACTCCGCCCCGGAATGTACGTCCGCGCCACCGTGGACTTCGGCGCCAGCGAGGGCATAGTCGTGCCCGACATGGCCGTCCTGAAGCAGCAGGGGGCCGGTACCCGCACCGTCTATGTGCTCGGGGAGGACAATACCGTCTCCCTCAGGGTGGTATCCCTCGGACGCCATTTCGACAGCAAATATGAAATCACTTCCGGACTCGGGGAAGGCGAACTGGTCGTAGTCAAGGGCCAGACCTCCCTCAAGGACGGCGACAAGGTGGAGGTGGCCGAATAATGAGCATCTACAGAAGCGCAGTCAACCATCCGGTCACCACTACGCTGGTGTTCGTCGCGTTCGCCATCCTCGGCCTGTTCGCGCTGATCAACACCAGCATAGCCCAGTTCCCGGAGTTCGACTCGAACACCATCATGGTGATGTCCTCGTACCAGGGCGCCAACGCCAGGGACATCGAGACCAACCTCACCAAGGTCCTTGAGAACTCGCTGAACGGCGTGGAGAACCTCAAGGAGCTCAACAGCCAGTCCAAGGAGAACGTGGCCATCCTCACCCTCACCTTCGAGTACGGAACGGACATCGAGGAAGCCACCAACAACGTGCGCGACAAGCTGGACATGGTGAATTCCGTCCTGCCGGACGGGGCTACCATGCCGGTCATCTTCAAGTTCAGCGCGGCGGACATGCCCATCATGATGCTTTCCGCCACCGCCGACGCCAGCCTCGCCGGACTGGACAAGATACTCGACGACAAGGTGTCCACCCCGCTGGCCCGCGTGGCCGGAGTGGGTACGGTGTCCGTGAGCGGCGCCCCCACGCGTGAGATCCAGGTCTATTGCGACCCCAACAAGCTTCAGGCTTACGGCCTCAGCATCAGCGGCATATCCCAGATCATCGCTTCCGAGAACAGGAACCTGCCTTCCGGAAACATCGACATAGGCTCCGATACCTATTCCCTCCGCGTCCAGCAGGAGTTCACCGATCCTTCCGAACTCCTCGACATCGTGGTGGGTGCGTCGGGCGGCCGCGCGGTGTACCTGCGCGACGTGGCCACGGTCAAGGACGGCTCCGAGGAAAGGGAGCAGGAGTCCTACACCAACGGCCGCCGTTCCGCCCGCATCGTGATCCAGAAGCAGTCCGGTGCTAATACCGTGAACGTCATCAAGGGCGTCAAGAGGCAGCTCAAGCACATCGAGAAAAACCTTCCTTCCGACATCAAAATCACTACCGTCGTCGACGGCTCCACCGAGATCATCAACACCATCCACACCCTTCTGGAGACCATCATCATCACCTTCCTCGTGGTCATGCTGGTCGTGTTCCTCTTCCTCGGCAACTTCAAGTCGACGCTCATCATCATCCTCTCCATCCCTATCGCCCTGCTGGCTTCGCTGCTCTACCTGTTCGCGACCGGCAACACGCTGAACATCATATCGATGTCTGCACTGGCAATCGCGATCGGAATGGTGGTGGACGACGCCATAGTGGTGCTCGAGAACGTTTCCACGCACCTTGCCCGCGGCGAGAAACCGAAGGAGGCTGCGGTGCACGGAACTTCCGAGGTGGGTATCTCCGTGGTCGCGTCCACCCTCACGATGCTCTGCGTGTTCGTGCCCCTCACGATGATCAGCGGCTTCACCGGCATCATGTTCAGGCAGCTCGGATGGATCGTGAGCATCATCATGATCGTGTCCACCACCGCGGCGCTCACGCTCGTGCCGATGCTCTGCTCGCGCCTGCTCAGGCCGAA
>CADAFW010000071.1 GCA_902787295.1 uncultured Bacteroidia bacterium | reverse complement strand
CATGTCCGCGACTTTCATTGCCTTGCTGAAAGTCTTTCTAACATAATCCGTGCCACATACCTTGTCGAACATCTGGATGCGGTCCCCGTTGGAGGAGAAAGGCTCCTTGCCGTAGAGCTCCATTATGGCCTGCATGACGTAGAACTGGGTAAGCGTGATGGTGGCGGCCTCATAGTCCGTATAGTAGTATTGGACGCCGTGGATGAGGGTTCCGGCGAGCCGTCCGGAGGTCGGCTTGTAGTGGATGGTGCGCCATGCCACCCCCGGCAGCGCATAGCTGTCCAGGCGGGCCTTGAGCTTGTCCGCATCCACCCATTCGGCGGCGAAGGTGCAGAACGGGAGGGTGTAGCCTATGCCGATATTGAGGTAGTTGTACATCTCCCCGCAGAGGCCCGCTGAGGGGTATGCGACCGCATTCTCGGCGTACGGGATGTTCGGGGACGGGAGCACCCAGGGAAGGCGGGTGTCGTTGAAAAGCATATCCCTGGTCCAGCCCTCCATCGGGACCACCACCAGATCGCACTTGAGCGGTATCTCGTTGCCCTTCTGGCCGCAGTTCAGGCGTTCTTCGTTGATGAGGGTGGCGAGTTCGCCGACCGTGAGACCGTAGACATAGGGGATCTTGTACTGGCTGACGAAGGAGTGGAAGCCGTCGCGCACGCAGGGACCTTCGACCTTCAGGCCGCCCAGCGGATTCGGGCGGTCCAGGACCATCACGGGGATGCCCTTTTCGGCGCAGGCGCGCATCACGAGGCCCAGGGTGCTGATGAAGGTGTAGGAGCGGGTGCCGACGTCCTGGATGTCATAGACCATTATGTCTATTCCCTTGAGCATCTCCGCCGTGGGCTTGCGCGTGCTGCCGTAGAGGGAATGGACCGGCAGGCCGGTGGTCTCGTCCTTTCCGGATTCCACCTTGCCGCCGGCGTAGTAGAGTATGTCTATGGTGCTGCGGAGCCGGCTGTCCACCCCGGACGGGTTGGTCACCAGCCCCACGCGCTTGCCGTGGAGGCCGATGTAGCCGTTGTCCCTGAGGACCTCGATGCCGGGCTTGACCCTGGCGGACACGGCGAGGCCTATGAGGAGCAGCGCCGCCGTGCAAAGAATGTGACGGATATGGTTGCGAGACAGCATATCATTACTATTATGAAGAATCCGACATACCCGACCCTCTCCTGGAGCCAGCCGGCGAAGAGGCCCGGAACCATCATTGAAAGAGCCATGAAGGCAGTGCAGATCGCATAGTGGGAGGTCTTGAACTCCCCTTCCGAGAACTGCATCATATAGAGCAGGTAGGCGGTGAAGCCGAAGCCGTAGCCGAACTGGTCGAGGGCGACGCAGGCATAGACCACCCAGAGCGAGGCAGGCTGCACGGCCGCCATGAAGAGGTAGACCGCGCAGGGCAGCGCGAGTGCCATGGACATGGGCCACATGGAGCGTTTCAGGCCGTATTTCGCGGCGAAGAGGCCGCCGAGTATGCCGCCGATGGTGAGCGCTATCACTCCGACGGTGCCGTAGACCAGGCCGGACTGGGCGGTGGTAAGCCCGAGGCCGCCGGCGTCCGCGGGATCCAGCAGGAACGGGGTGAGCATCTTCACGGAGAAGGCCTCCGGAAGGCGGTAGAGCAGCATGAAAACTATGGCGAGCCATACGCCCGGCTTCTTGAAGAAAGTCACCCATGAGCGGCCGAATTCGCGGAAAAGGTCCGCCGCGGTCTTGTCCGGAGCGGGAGCGCCTTCCGCCTTGGGAAGGAAACGGAAGTGCCACAGGGTGATGAGGGCGAACAGCACGGAGGAGGCCAGCAGGGTCGTGCTCCAGGCCTTGGGGATGTCGCCCATGCGGGTCTCGAGTATTCCGGCGAGGACGACTATTATTCCCTGCCCGAAGACGGACGCGATGCGGTAGAACGTGCTCCTGATGCCCACGAACACGGATTGCTGCTTCTGGTCGAGGGCTATCATATAGAAGCCGTCGGCAGCTATGTCGTGGGTGGCGGAGGCGAATGCGACTATGTAGAAGATGACTAGGCTCCAGCCGAACACGTCGGGGCTGACTGAGAGTGCGAGCGCGGCGAATCCCGCGGTCACGGCCAGCTGCATGGCGAGTATCCACCAGCGCTTGGTGCGGATGATGTCCACGAACGGGCTCCAGAGCGGCTTGACGACCCAGGGCAGATAGAGCAGCGAGGTGTACATCGCGAGGTCCCCGTTGGACATTCCGAGGCGCTTGAACATCGTGACCGAGATGACGTTCACGATGAAGTACGGTATACCCTCGGCGAAATAGAGGGTGGGCACCCAGAGCCAAGGGGTCTTAGCTTTAGCCTTGCTGTCCATTGCCGATGTCGCTGATTACGGAATCCTTATAATAATGTGCGAGTATCTCGCGGTAGCTGAAACCGTTGGCGGCCATCACGGCGGCGCCTATCTGGCACAGGCCAACCCCGTGTCCCCAGCCCTTTCCGCGGAGGATGAACGAATCGCCGTCCCGCTCCACCTCGAAGGCGGAGCTCTTGAGGCAGTCCGGGCTCAGGGCCTTGCGGATGGCGAGTTCCTTGCCTATCACGGCCTCTCCCCGGCTCCCCTTCACGCGGAGCCTTATGATGCGGCCGGAGTCTCCCCTTTCGAGCGGCTCCAGGCTGACGGCTTCGCCTATGTCCTTCCCGGTGTAACGGCTGACCAGTTCCCCGAGCCGTGCGGCGCTTTCACGCACGGTCCAGTCGTGGAAGTCCTTGGTTTTCAGGTCATAATCGTTGAGCACCTGCGAAAGGATCTCCGAATTCTCGCAGTCGCACCAGGGGTCCTCGACGCTCTGCAGGTAGTGGAAGTCCTTGTCTTCCCAGCAGGCGCTGAAGCGTTCGGTGCGGCCGCCGCAGCATTTGGAATAGCGGGTGTCGCAGAGTTCGCCGGCATAGGTGAGCACCTGTCCCCAGGTCTCGTCTATGGCGCGCCGGCACTCTCCGCCTATGGCCATCGTAAGGCCCTGGTAGCGCTGGCAGTGGTCGTCGGCGCATACGTCGAAGCGGCGGTGGGCCGGTTCCACGGGGCCGCCGTTCCTGCGCTCGCGCATCCTGGCCACCACCCAGCTGCGGGAGATGACGGCGTGGGCCTTGAGCAGTTCGAGGCCAGCCGTGGACTTCATCTCCGAAGATATCACGCTGAGCAGGTAGTTTTCAAGCGAAAGCGTATTGATGGCGGTAATGGCGTCGCCTTCCACTATGAAGCGGAGGGATCCCGCGTATTTGAGGGTACGGTTCTGCTCCCAGTGGAAGCCTATCCCTATCTTGACGTCGCGCAGGATGAAAGTGGGCTCCGCAAACAGCGTGGAGCGGGTGACCGAGTCGAAATAAAGCTCGTCGTAGAGGGCTCCGTTGTATGCTATGCGGCCGTCGCACCAGCTCACCTTCTGCGGGCCGGCGCCGTCCGAAATGATTTCGAACACTATCTCCTTGGCCGTCATTATGCCCACCTCTATCTTCTCGCTCTTCCGGGTGAGGCGGCGGATGACGGTGTCCTCTTCCTCCCTGCTGATGGTGACCTCGTCGAGCATCTCTTCGAGCAGGCGGGAATCGGCCTTCTGAAAATCTTCTTCAAACGGAGCGACGAACACTCCGGCCATGTCGGCGGCGCCGGGGCTGATGGAGGAATGGTCGGGGCCGTCGCTGAAATAGTGGTGCGAGCGCACCGCACCGCGCAGGAACACGAGGCAGCGGTATTCGCCGTCCCTGTACCAGGTGAAGAGGTTGAACGGCGGTTCCGTGACCATCTCCTCGGCGGCGCAGCAGCAGAGAAGCCGGTAGAAGAGTTTCGCAAGGCTCTTGCTGGTACCCGCTTTCAGTGCGAATACGCCGCGGCAGTAGCCGGTGTAGTGGTAGAGGCCGGCGTCCTTGTTGACGGCCATGGGCTCGCCGGGGTCGTCCAGGAATGCGTCCACGGCCACTTCTATGGGCATCAGCTTCCTCGGGCAGGCCTGGAAGTGCAGGTGGTCGGGGGCGGAGGCTCCGCTTTCCGGACCGTTGTAGAACACGACGAAATCCGGATATTTGCGGGCAAAGTCCATCATGTCCGGCAGATGGTGCCAGATGACCTGCGGGATATGGGTGTCACGGGCTATGACGAGGTGCTCCCTGAATATTGGGAAGGGATTGACCTGGACGTTGTACTGCCTGCCCTTGCGTCCTTCGAACTTGATGTGAAACTGCTCTGGGGGACGGTTGGGCACGCAGAGAAAGCAAGGCCTGGAGGCTATGACTTCGGGGGATGTGTCCGCGGTGGACGATGCGACGCGGGAAGGGTTGAACTGGACCTTGACCTGCTGGCCGCACACCTCCAAAGTCTTGGTTTTCACGGTCTTGAGGGCGCGGAAGTTGGCTGCGGCGAGCGGCCATACGGACAACTGGTCCTTTATGAATTTCCGGAGTTGCTTCATTTCGCGGTGCGGTTACAGGAGTGCCAGCAGGGCATCCTTGTATCTGATGTATTCCTTTTCGAACAGCGGGGTGAAGATCCCTTTGCCTATGTTCGCTTCTATCTCCCTTATGCTCCACCATCTGCCGTCGGTGACTTCATCGTGGTCCGGGTGGAGTTCGAAGTCTCCCACGGCGGCGAAGAGGCTGACGAGTTCCCTCTCGGTGTCGGTTTCGGAGATGTAGTTGTCCAGGAATTTGGGGTTGAAGTCACGGAAGCCGAGTTCCTCCCAGGATTCGCGGTAGAGGGCCTCGTGGATGTATTCACCATAGGATACGTGGCCTCCGACGGCGGTGTCCCAGCGGTTCGGGAATAGTTTCTTTTCGGCCGAGCGCTTCTGGAGGTAGATGGCTCCGCTGCGGTTGATGATCTCCAGGTGGACGACGGGATGGAGCGGTTTGCGGGGGCCATGGCAGTATGCGCGGGAGGCCTGGGCGGTCACTTCTCCGTCCGGCTCCACTATCGGGAGCATTTCGGCGGGGTGCGCGCCTTTTCCGCCCTTTTCCACGCGGGCCGGTTCCGTTGGATATACGAGCTCTATCATCAGTAGTTAATGATCCGGAGTTCTTCCGGAGTATAGAGGATTGAGTCGATGAAGTCGGGGGTGACGCGGGCGAGTATCATGAATACGGCGAAGGCGACCACGGCGAGGATCAGGAGCGCGAGCGGGATGAGCCACCAGCGGAGGCGCTTTTTTCCGCCCGGAGCCGCGGAAGCAGATGCCTCCTTGCTCCTGTTCGTAAGGGCCAATGTCGCTGCGGAGGCTTCTGCTTCCGCGGCTTGTTCTGCCGTCGGGGCTGGTTCCTTGGCGGCCTCAGCTTCCGGTTCCGGAACGGGGGTGGAGGAAAGGGGCTGGGCAGCGATGAGCTCGGAGAGCGAGGAGACGGCGCGGGCGACTTCTTCGGGGGTCTCCGCGTGGGTCTTCAGGGAGACTGGAGCGAGCATCATCCCTTCCGGATAGATGTCGAGGTCCTGGTCGGCGACGAAGAAGAAGGTGTTGTCCTTCGTGGCCCGCAGGCGGCCGAGGCCGGGGAATATGACTGTCTTGCGGCTCTTGAGGACCTCCTTCATCTGGGAGACGTAGTCCGCGATTATGGCCTTGGCCTCCGGGACGGGGATCGAGTTGGAGTCTGCGTAATAACGGGCGAGGAGGTCGTCGTCGGGGTGTCCCGAATGGAACGAGAGCCGGCGGTACGGAGGATTGATCGTGTAGCCCTTGTCCGAGAATGATGCGGGCACGACCTCGGCCACGAAGGTCCCCATGCCGGGCAGTCCCACGCGGTCGTTGTCGAGCACAAGCTCGCCCACCATCCTGGAAAGGAGTTCGATGTCCATATTCGTACAAATGTACATAAAAACTTGCGCATCGGCAATCGCAATCAGGGCGGCGTATCCGAATCTTAAAATATCTTAAAATATTTTTGGAGAATGAAGAATTTGCTGTATATTTGCAATCCCAAACGAGAACGATTGGAAAACAAATTCCTCTTTAGCTCAGTTGGTTAGAGCACCTGACTGTTAATCAGGGGGTCCTAGGTTCAAGTCCTAGAAGGGGAGCCAAAGCGGACAAATCATCGGAAACGACGGTTTGTCCGCTTTCTTTTTCATATTCCGGGGATTTCTGATACGGAGCGGGGAAAAAATGCTTATATTTGAATATGAAAAAATTGATTCCGTTTTTCATCTGTCTTCTGCTTTGCGTTCCGTCCTTCGGGCAGAACCAGCGCGATAACCAGATGTCGGTCAGCTACGGATTCTTCTCCAATTCCAAGCTGTACACCGTTCTGAGCCGGATTTTCGGATCCGTCGTCGCAAAAGACTACAAGGCCTCGGATTTCGGTGCCATGTCGTTCGAATATATGCACGACCTGGGAGACCTGGTCTCCGTCGGAGTCGCGATGTCCTACTTCCACCTTTCCACCTTCGAGAACGGAAATTCATACGAATTCAACAATTACAGTCTCCTTCCGGCGGTAAAGCTCAACTGGTACAGGAAACCCTGGTTCGGCTCGTACACGAAAGTCGCGGCCGGCGCAAGCTACCGTGATTTCTATGAGGAGAAGGACAGGGTGTATTTCAACTTCCAGGTCTCCCTGCTGGGACTGGAGGTCGGACCGGAATTCTTGCGTGCATACACTGAAATAGGCGTCGGAGAGCAGGGCGCCCTCGTCGCCGGCCTCCGCTACAGGTTCTGACGGGGCTGGCGCCTCTGGCAGGATTGTTGCAATCTGCATCCAACGATTCATAACGGATACCATCAATATGAAAAGATTCATCACAATGACCCTTGCCGTCCTGCTCGCGGTGACGGCCTTCGCCCAGAATCTCGAGGGCACCTGGTCCTATACCGGGAACAAGAACGAGAAAATGAACGGTGAGAACAACGTCAATGGCGAGCTGAAAGCCGTTACCACCGTCACCCTGACATTCAGCGGTGCTGCATTCGAGTGCACCAGGAAAGCGGACGTACGCATGGACATGGTCCTGGACCAGAACGATCCGGATGATTCCACCGTAGGATTATTGGTCAAACTCAACGGCAAGAACGCCGGCTCCTTCGAACTTGCCGACGGAGTGCTGAAACTCATCCCGAACAAGGGCAAACCCCAGGTAGACGTTAAGACTGACGTGGAAGGGATGCCTTCAGGCGGTGAAATGCTGGCAGGCATGCTTGCCGGACCGCTCAAGAACGAGATGGTCAAGGAACTCAAGGAGACCGAGCAGTACAAGGTCATCTCCGCAACTGCCACCGAGCTCACCCTCGAGGAAATCCTGACCAAGAAGGATATTGCCGACGGCAAGAAAGCCGAAACCGTAGTATTCAAGAAGAAATAGGGGCGCCCGGAGCTTCCGGGGCCGGACAGGTCAGAAGTGCCTGAAGCCCTGGAAATCCTTTCCGGAGCCTTTCCAGACAAGGGCCGTATCCTTCGTGATGCGGCCTATTTTCGTATGCGCTATGCAAGAGAGGTCCGCATCCGGAGCGGCCGTGAAGAGCAGTTCGTAATCCTCTCCCCCGCTCACGGCGCAATCCAGGGCATCCCAGCCCTCGCGTGTGCAGACGGCTGCGAGTTCGGGAGAAAGGGGGATTGCAACCACGTCCACCTCGGCTCCGGTCCCGGAGGCTTCGAGGATATGGCGCAGATCCGAACCTATGCCGTCCGAGATGTCCATCATCGCGTGAACCCCGTCTAAGGCGGCGAGAGCCCGGCCTTCTTTCACCCTGGGCATCGGCCGGTAATGCCTGCGGACCAGCTTTTCGGCGTCCGCATCCCGCTCCATTCCCCCGAGGATGACTTTCAGCCCGGCGGCGGAATCCCCAAGCGGGCCGGTGACGCAGATAAGATCTCCGGGACGGGCGTCCCCGCGCTTCTTCGCCTTGCCGGACGGGCATTCCCCGAGGACGGCAACGTTGATGCAGAGGCGGTCCGGCGACGCCGTGGTGTCGCCTCCGAGCAGGGGGCAGGAGAAGACCGCGGAAAGATCGCGGTAGCCGCTGATGAAGCCGTCCACCCACGCTGTATCTATATCCTTGGGCAGAGCCAGCGACAGGAAGGTCGCGACGGGCTTTCCGCCCATTGCAGCTATGTCGCTGATGTTCACGGCGGCGCTTTTCCAGCCCAGGTCGTAAGGGTTCGCATCCTCCCGGAGGAAATGCGTGCCCTCGATGAGCATATCCGTGCTCACGAGCGTGTCCATCCCGTTTTTCTGAGGGATAATGGCGCAGTCGTCCCCTATGCCGGTCATTCCCCGGGGAACGCTGAACTGCTTCCCTATGCGGCCGATCAGCCCGAATTCACCAAGTTCGTCCAAGTATGTCATTTCTCATCAAATATAGCCATTAATCCCGATTATTCCCGTATATTTGCATTTGGAACGCGGTGATCCCGACGCGGCCTCCGCCGCAGGGATTGAAAAGGGAACCGGGTGTGAATCCCGGACAGTGCCCGCTGCTGTATGTCCAGACAGAGCGCCGGAATCTTAAGCCATTGTCCCGAGGAGCCGACAGGCTGCAAAGGATGAGAAGGCCCGGCGCAGGACGAGCCAGAAGACCTGCCGCGTTCAAGTCCGGCCGCATCCGACCCGGGGTCAGGAAGGAGCGGCGAGGTTGATATGCATATTGCAGTCCTGTTGATTTCGGCCGTCCTGTGCTCCCCGCAGACGCCCGACACGCTTGATGCGGTCAAGGTGACATCCGAAAGGAATGCTGCCGCGCTTGCCACCGCCCCTGTCCGAAGGATGGGAGCGGAAGGGATCGGGCGCATAGGCGCACAGGGGCTGCACGAGGTGCTGAGGACCTTCGCGGGCGTGAGCATCAAGGATTACGGCGGCATAGGCGGGCTCAAGACCGTGTCCGTACGCA
>CADAFW010000070.1:4802-12754 GCA_902787295.1 uncultured Bacteroidia bacterium | reverse complement strand
TCCTCGTCGTAGCCGTTGCCCGAAGAGGAACTCACCGCATCGTGGACCTCGCCGAGATGGGCGCCTTCCAGGGGGAGTTCCGACAGGATGCGCGCCACCTCCCGCAGGGTCAGTTCCTGCCTGGGATCCGGCTGCGGGACGGGGTATTCGTTTCTGTACTGTTCGCAGGACGCCAGCGCGAGAGCGAGCGTCGCAATGGTAATGATTCCGGTCGTTTTCATAGTCACTCAGTTTTTGTACAAAGTGACGGATAAAGGACCAGTTTCGGAAGAAAAGAAACGGCTAAGTTGAAAATCGGCCTCCTGATGCAGCCGGAGCCATCATCTGGTGAACTTCACCATACGGAATCGCCTCGAAAGGTCGCAAAGACCGACGGCGTTCCGGAAGCCGGCACGCGTGAAAACCTCCATCGTGGGGGCGCAGAGGCTCTCGTTAATCTCCACTATGCAGGTTCCGTCCGGCGCGAGGAAGCGCAGCGCCCATCCGGCGATCGCGCGGTAGAAGAGCAGCGGATCGTCATCCGGCACGAAAAGGGCGATGGGGGGTTCGTTGTCAAGCACGTTGGCGCGCATCGCGGGCTTCTCCTTCTCCATCACGTAGGGCGGGTTGGACACGATGATGTCGAACATCCCGTGGTCGAAGGAATCGGCATCCTTCAGCACGTCGGCAAGGATGAATTCCGGGCCGGGACCGCCGAACTGGGAGCGGGCCACCCCGAGCGCCGCCGGGGAGATGTCCACGGCCACCACCTCGGCGTCCTGCAGTTCCTGGAACAGGCTCCAGGCAATGCAGCCGGAACCGGTGCAAAGGTCCAGCACCCGCAGTTTGCGACCGAGTGCCAGGCCGGCCTTGACCGCCTCGTCCACGAGGAGTTCGGTCTCCGGGCGGGGAATCAGCACGTCGGGCGTGACGTTGAACCTCCGGCCATAGAACATCGTGAATCCCAGCACATACTGCAGCGGCTCCGAGGCCAGCAGCCTGCGCATGTCTTCCTGAAGCCCCGGAAGGGCCTCGTCGGGGATCTCGGTGGAGGGGATGACTATATGGGTATAGCTCTTGACTCCGAGCCTTTCCTCGCAGAGCATGAGGACCATGCTCCTCGCCTCGGGCGCGGGGTAGAGCCTGCCGAGCGCGGCGGTGCTTTCCTGTATGAACGAGGACAGCAGCACCCGCTAGCTGTTTTCTATGATGGTGGACAGGAAGGCGGTCATGTCCATCCCGGCGGTGCGCACCATCTTGGGGACGAGCGAAGCGCTGGTCATGCCGGGTATGGTGTTGACTTCCAGGAAGTAAAGGCCGTCGTCCGCGAGGATGTAGTCCATCCTGACGACTCCCTTGCAGCCTATGCAGGAATAGATGGACGCGGTGGTCTTCTGCACCAGTTCCCTGACGGAATCGTCCACCGGGGCGGGGCATACCTCGGCGCTGTGGCCGTTGTACTTGGCGTCGTAGTCGAAGTATTCGTTCTCGGTGACGATCTCGATGAGCGGCAGGCAGCGGACCTCTCCGCCGTCGAGATATGCGGCGCAGGTGAGCTCGCGGCCGGTCAGGCCCTGCTCCACGAGGACGGAAGGATTCTCCGAGAAGGCGAAGCTCACCGCCGTGGCAAGTTCCTCCGGGTCGGACACGCGGGTCACGCCGAAGCTGCTGCCGGCCTGGGTGGGCTTCACGAATACGGGCATCCTGAGGGTGGAGACGACCTTCGCGCAGAAGGCCCCGACGTCCTGACCCTGGCGGATGAATGCATCCGGAGCGCACTTGACGTCCACCAGTTCGCGCACGAAACACTTGCAGGCGAACTTGTCGAAGGCAATGGTGCTGGCGTAGGAGCCGCAGGTGCTGAACGGGATGCGGAGCATCTCCAGATAACCCGCCATCTGCCCGTTCTCGCCGGGGGCGCCGTGCTGCACGATGTAGGCGAAGTCGAAGTTGACCTTCTCGCCGAGCAGGCGCACGGAGAAGTCGTTCTTGTCCACCTCCGGGCGGGCTTCCTCGGGGAAGATCTGCCTCATGGAATTGCACTTCTTGCAGGCCACGACCTGCCATTTGCCGAAGCGCGCGTATATCTCGTAGATGTCGTACTCGTTGCCGTCTATGCGGGATGCTACGAACTCGCCGCTCCTGCAGGAAACCTCCGACTCGGAGGAATCGCTGCCGTAGATGACTGCAATCTTCTTGTACTTGCCCATATCGTTCTAGTTGAAATAATAGTCTTCTTCTTCGTCGTGGCTGCCGGCCTCACCGCCGTCGGGGTCCATGTCGCCATAGCCTCCGAGGAAGCGGCTGCCCTCCTCGCCGCAGTCGGAACGGGTCCCGGAAGGAGGTGCCACGAACACCGAACTCTCGTGCAGGCCGGTGCTGGGATCCCGCAGGCAGCGCTTGTACCACTCCGCCCAGATCGGGAGGGCCATGTTGGAGCCGCCGCCCTGAGCGGTGCTGTTGAAGTGCACCTGGCGGTCCTCGCCGCCCACCCACACGCCGGCCGTGACCTCGGGGGTATAGCCGATGAACCAGCCGTCGGAGTTGTCGTTGGTGGTACCCGTCTTGCCGGCTATCTGGCCCTTGAAGCCGTAGGTGCCGCGCAGGCGGGAACCGGTACCTTCGTTCACGACGGCCTGCATCATCCCGACCATCTGGTATGCGACCGCCTGCGAGATGGCCTCGCGCTTGCGGTTGGAGAAGTCGCCGAGCACGTTGCCGTTGGCATCCTCGATGCGGGTGATGTACTGCGGGCTGATGAACACGCCCCTGGAGGGGAAGGTGTTGATGGAAGCCACCATGTTATAGATCTCCACCTCGGCCGAGCCGACGCAGAGGGAATAGACCTCGTCCAGGTGGGTAGATACGCCCATCTGGCGCATCATGCGGACCATCGCGGCGGGGCCGAGCTCCTTCATCAGGAACGCGGAGATGTTGTTGGAACTGTGGGCGAGGCCCCATCGGAGGGTGACCGTGGTGCCAATCCATTCCTTCTTGTCGGTGCTTCGCGGGGTCCAGGTGGTGCCGTCGGGCATATCGAAGGTCTGCGGCATGCAGACCACCTGGTCGCAGGGGTAGTAGCCCTCCTGCATCGCGAGGGTGTAGAGGAACGGCTTCACGGTGGAGCCCACCTGGCGCCGGCCCTGGCGGACGTTGTCGTATTTGAAGTAGCGGTAGTTGGGACCGCCCACGTAAGCCTTCACGTAACCGGTATGGGGCTCTATGGCCACGAAACCGGTGCGGAGTATGCCCTTGCAGTAGCGGATGGAATCGTCCGGGGTCATCACGGTGTCCACCTTGCCCTTGGAGTTCCAGGCGAAGAGGGTCATCGGCACGGGCTCGCTGAACTGCTTGAGGATCTCGGCGTCGGAGAGGCCTGCCTTCCTGCCGAGGCGCCAGCGGTCGCTCCAGCGGCGGGCCTGGTTCATCACGCGGTCTATGGTCTTCTGGTCCACGTCGTTGGCGAACGGCTTGTTCTTCTTCCACTTGAGTTCGCGGTCGAAATCCTTCTGGAGCCTGCCGCCGAGGTGGGTGCTGATGGCCTCCACGGCATACTGCTGCATCTTGTAGTTTATGGTGGTGTAGATGCGCAGGCCGTCCTGGTCGAGGTCGTAGCGCGATCCGTCCGGCTTCTTGTTCTTGTTGAGCCAGCCGTAGACCGGGTCGTCGCGCCAGCGGACGGAATCGGCGGAGTAGTCCTCCGGGCTTTCATAGTCGGCGCGGCGCGGGCGCTTGGCGGTGAGGTCGCGACGGACCATGTCGCGGAAGTAAGGCGCGAAGCCGGCGTTGTGGTCCTGCACCTCGAACTTGTCGGTGGCGATGGGGATCTGCTGGATGGAATCGCAGGCCGCCTTGTCCAGGAATCCCGCCTTGGTCATCTGGCTGAGCACGAAGTTGCGGCGCTGGAGCGCATAATCATAATGTAATATAGGATTATAGCGGGTCGGCTTGTTGACCATTCCGATGAGCATCGCGCTTTCCTCTATGCTGAGCATGGAGGCCTCCTTGGCGAAGTAGGTCTTCGCGGCGGCATCCACTCCGTAGGCGCTGCTGCCGAAGAAGATGGAGTTCAGGTACATCGCCATGATCTCGTTCTTGGTGTACTCCCGCTCTATCTTCACGGCGGTGATCCATTCCTTGAGCTTGATGAACACCATCGAGAACTTGCTGCGCACCGCACGGCGCGGGTAGAGGGTCTTGGCGAGCTGCTGGGTGATGGTGGAACCGCCTCCCTGGCCGCTGTCGCGCAGGAGAAGGGTCTTCACGAGCACTCGTCCGAGGCTCTTGAAGTCGATGCCGGAATGCTTGTAGAAGCGGACGTCCTCCGTGGCGACCGCAGCGTCCACCAGGCTCGGGGCGAGCTGGTCGTAGGTGAGGTAGGAGCGGTTCTCCATATGGAAGGTGGCCAGCACCTCCCCGCCCTCGGCTATGAGCTGCGTGGCGAGCTTGTTGTCCGGGTGTTCGAGTTCCTTGAATGAGGGTATCTTGGCGAAGAGGGCGACAAGCAGCAGGAGCAGGATCACGAGGGCGAAAGGCGCCGTGATGATGATCCAGAACCACTTGGTGATCTTCTTTTTCTTTTCTTCAGTCATCTGCCGATATTTTTGCCATGATAAAATCATGGCGGGTTTCCGTAGAATACAAAAGTACTACTAAAATTTTGAAAATTCCCCCTTTTGTGGTTTTCTTTGCACAACAAAACCAAGTAGAAGACTATGGAGGGTAATCTCGTCATCGTAGAGTCTCCGGCCAAGGCCAAGACTATCCGGGACTTCCTGGGCGAAGACTATATAGTAAAATCAAGCTACGGGCACATCCGCGACCTGCAGGAAAGCAGCCTCAGCATAGACATAGAGCACGGCTTCAAGCCCGAATACGTGGTTCCCGCGGCCAAGAAGAAGGTCGTGTCGGAACTCAAGGCCGCCGCATCGAAGGCGCAGACCGTATGGCTGGCTTCCGATGAAGACCGCGAGGGAGAAGCCATATCCTGGCACCTCGCGGAGACGTTGGGGCTCGACCCGGCGCGCACCAGGCGCATCGTGTTCCACGAAATCACGAAGAACGCGATCCTGGATGCCGTGAAGAACCCCCGCAGCATAGACATCAACCTCGTGAACGCACAGCAGGCGAGAAGGGTCCTGGACCGCCTCGTCGGCTTCGAGCTGTCCCCCATCCTCTGGCGCAAGGTCCAGCGCGGCCTTTCCGCAGGACGCGTGCAGTCCGTGGCGCTCAGGCTCATAGTGGACCGCGAGCGGGAGATAATGGCATTCGTCCCGGAATCATATTATAAGGTGGACGGCGTCTTCGCTGCCGGCGGAGCCACGGTCAAGGGCCTGCTGGACACCAGGTTCGGCGGCATCGCCCAGGCCAGGCAGTTCCTCCAGGACAGCATCGGTGCGAAATACACCGTCGGAGCCGTGGAGAAGAAGGAAAGCGTCAGGTATCCTGCACCGCCCTTCACCACCTCCACCCTCCAGCAGGAAGCCGCCGCAAGGCTCCATTTCCCGGTCAGCGTGACGATGAGGGTGGCGCAGAGCCTCTACGAGAAGGGTCTCATCACCTATATGCGAACCGACTCCACTAACCTCTCCAGCCTTGCCACCGGCACCGCGAAGAGATTCATCGAGGAGAACTTCGGCGCGCAGTACCACCAGTACCGCCAGTACCGCACCAGGTCCAAGGGTGCGCAGGAGGCCCACGAAGCCATCAGGCCCACCTACATAGACAGGACCTCGATAGAAGGCACCCAGCAGGAGAAGAAGCTCTACGAGCTCATCTGGAAGCGCACGGTGGCCTCCCAGATGGCCGAGGCCAAAGTCCTGAACACCACCGTGAAAGTTGATTCCGACAAGCGTCCGGAAAAATACGGCATCCAGGCGGTCAGCGTGCTGTTCGACGGCTTCCTGAAGGTCTACCGCGACGAGGATGACGAGAAGGCCGCAGGCATCCCCGACTTCAACGTCGGCGACGTCCTGGAGGCGAAGTCCGTCACCGCCGAATGCAAATACACGCAGCCGGCAAGCCGCTATTCCGAGGGTTCGCTCGTGAAAAAGCTCGAGGAGCTCGGAATCGGCCGCCCGTCCACCTACGCCCCCACCATCACCACCCTCACCACCGCCCGCGGCTATGTCGTGAAGGGCGACAAGGAAGGCGTGAAGATGGACGTGGTGAACCTCACCCTCAAGGGAGACAGGATCGGCGAGAGCGCCGGAACGGAGACCGTGGGCGCCGAGAAGGGCAAGCTCATCCCGCAGGAGATCGGCATCATCGTGACCGACTACCTCATGTCCAATTTCGCGGACATCATGGACTATGACTTCACCGCCAACGTGGAGAAGGACTTCGACGCCATCGCGGAAGGGGAAAAGGCCTGGAACCAGGTGATCGCCGCATTCTATCCGCCGTTCCACGACAAGGTGGACGACGCCCTCAACGACAGGCAGTTCAGCCACGTGGAGCGCGAGATCGGAGTGGATCCGGAGACCGGCCTCAAGGTCATCGCGAAGTTCGGCCAGTACGGTCCTTACGTGCAGAAGGGCGACGACGCCAACAGGCAGTACGCAAGCCTCTCCAAGGGCCAGCTGATAGAAAACCTCACGCTCGAGGAGGCGCTCAGGCTCTTCCAGCTCCCGCGCACCGTGGGCGAATACGAAGGCGTCAGCATAGTCGCCACCAAGGGCCGCTTCGGCCCGTATCTGAGGTACGGCGACAAGAACGTGTCGCTCCCCCGCGGGGTCGACCCGATGAAGGTGACCGTGGAGCAGTGCGTCAAGCTGATCGAGGAAGCGAAGCACAAGGATGACGCCGTGGCGGAGATCAAGCGCTTCGAGACCATGGACATAACCATCATCAACGGCCGCTACGGCCCGTACATCAAGCATGGCGGGAAGAACTACAAGATCCCGGCAGGCAAGGACGCCGCCGCTCTCACCCTTTCCGAATGCCAGGCCATAATCGACTCGGGAGCAAGCACTTCCGGTCACAGGAAATTCGCCGGAAGGCGGAGGAGGTAGAATATGAGCGGAGCAATACTCGACGACATCGACCGCAAGATCCTCTCGGCTCTCCTCGGAGACGCCCGCAAACCCTATCTGGAGATAGCCCGCGAGTGCGGAGTCTCCGGAGCCGCCATCCACCAGAGGGTGAAGAAACTGGAGGATGCCGGCATCATCACCGGCTCACGCCTCATCGTGAAGCCTTCCGCGCTCGGGCTGAACGTCTGCGCATACATCAACGTGACCCTGTCCCAGGCGGACAAGTACGAGAATGTGATCAAGTCGCTTAAGGCCGTCCCGGAGGTGGTGGAATGCCATTTCGTCACCGGAAAATGCGCGCTGCTGCTGAAGGTCTACTGCTTCGACAACGACCACCTCATCAACGTCCTGGTGAAGACCATCCAGAACATCCCGTACATCCAGTCCACCGAGACCATGATCTCGCTGGACAGCGCGTTCGAGCGCCAGGTGTGGGTCAAAAACTATAAAGACCGCTGACGGCTTTCGCGAACTCCAGGTCATCCGGAGTCGTGATCTTGATATTGTACCTCTCGCCGGGCAACTGGACGGGAGGTATTCCATTTCTCGCCGCCACCGAGGCGTCGTCCGTGAAAGCGGTGTCGTAGGCCTGCCGGTAGGCCTCCCTGATGTCGGAGCAGATGAAGACCTGCGGGGTCTGGACGGCGACGATCTCCGAACGGTCGGGGTCCGGAAGACGGCCGTCCCTGTACCTCAGGGTATCCACCATCGGGACCACCGGAATCACGGCCTTCCCAGGGCCGGCCGCGGCGAGCAGGCGCTCCAGGAGGGCCCTGGTGACGAAGGGGCGCACGCCGTCGTGGATCATCACCACGGCGTCGTCGGGCACCTTTTCCAAAGCGTTCTTTACCGAGTGGAAACGGGTTATGCCGCCCGCCACCAGCTGCTGGGGGACGTTGAAGTCCCGCTCCCTGCAGAGGCGCTTCCACATATCGAAGC
>CADAFW010000070.1:0-4737 GCA_902787295.1 uncultured Bacteroidia bacterium | reverse complement strand
AGGAACTGCTTGGGTATGTCGGAGCCCATCCTGGTGCCGGTCCCTCCGGCCACGAAAATACCGTATGTTTTTCTGTTCATCGCGCCTGTTTTCTTGCAGTAAAATTAACTAATTTTATCTAAATTTGCTCGAGTAAAACCGAACCTCAATCCCAATATGGCATTTTCGTTTCTGAACCAGGAACTTGCTATAGATCTCGGAACCGCGAACACAGTCATTTACCAGAACGGGAAGATAGTTCTGGACGAACCGAGCATCGTAGCGCTGGACAACAATACAAACAGGGTCATCGCCGTCGGACAGGGGGCCAAGCTCATGCACGAGAAGGTCAACCCCGGCCTCAAGACGGTGCGCCCGCTCCGTGACGGCGTGATTGCCGACTTCAACGCCGCGGAGGCCATGCTCCGCGCCTTCATCAAGAAGGCCAGCGGCAAGCGTTCCAATCTCTTCAACCCCAACCTCAAGATGGTGGTGGGCATCCCTTCCGGATCCACGGAAGTGGAGATCAGGGCAGTGCGCGACTCCTCCGAGCACGCCGGCGGCCGCGACGTCTACCTCATCTTCGAGCCCATGGCGTCCGCCCTGGGAATCGGCCTCAACGTGGAGGCTCCCGAGGGCAACATGGTCGTGGACATAGGCGGCGGCACCACCGAGATCGCCGTGATCTCCCTCGGCGGCCTCGTGGTCCAGGACAGCATACGCACGGCCGGTGACGTGTTCACCGCCGACATCCAGTACTACCTCCGCCAGCAGCACAACATCCGCGTCGGCGAGATCACTGCGGAAAAGATCAAGATAGCCATCGGTTCCGTGATCTCCGACCTGGAGGACGCTCCGGAGCCGTTCGTGGTCAGGGGTCCCAACCTGATGACCGCGCATCCGGTGGAGGCCACCATCGAATACCCGGAGATAGCCCACTGCCTGGACAAGTCCATCGCCAAGATAGAGACCTCCATTCTCCACGTGCTCGAGAACACGCCTCCGGAACTTTATTCGGACATCGTGGAGAACGGCATCTGGCTCGCGGGCGGCGGCGCGCTGCTCCGCGGACTCGCCAAGCGCTTCACCGACAAGGTGAACATCCAGTTCCACGTGGCCGACGACCCGCTCCACGCGGTAGGCCGCGGAACCTGCAAGGCCCTCGAGCATACCGACCATTATTCATTCCTGATGCGATAATGGCCAAAGGCAGATTCTCCTACTACCCCCTCGCCATCGCGGCGGTCTTCATCCTGCTGGAGGCTGTCTCGCTGGTGATGCTGAAGCGCAGCTCCACGCTGCAGGACATCTGGCTCAACCGGCTGTCCCACAACGTGATGGGCAAGCTTTGGGGAGGCGGGGAGAGCATCCGCAACCACTTCTCCCTCCAAAAGCAGAACGACGCCCTGAGGGAGGAGAACTTCCGCCTTTCGGAGCGGCTCCGCACCTATGAACTGGGCGAGGAGGCCGCGCGGGAGCGGAGCGCGGGCATAAAGCCGGACGACAGGAAATTCAACTACATCCCCGCCACCGTGGTGAAGGCCAGCCGCAACACCATCCACAACTACATCATCCTCAACAAGGGACGTGCGGACGGAGTGAAGCCCCACAGCGGCATCATCTCCGACTGCGGCGTGGTGGGCATAGTGAGCGCCGTGGACGAACACTATTCCTACGGCCTCACGATGATGAACACCAAGATCAGCGTGAGCGCCAGGGTGGGTGCCTCCGGGCTCGTGGCCCCTCTGGTCTGGGACGGCCGCAATGCCGACAAGGCCTACCTTACGGACATCCCGCTGCAGTACCAGGTGGCCGAGAAGGACACCGTGTTCACCAGCGGCTTCTCGTCCATCTTCCCGGCCGGACTGCCGATAGGCGTCACCGGGCTTTCCAACATGGTCAACGGCTCCACCAACAGGACCGAGGTGCATCTGTTCCAGAGTTTCTCCGCCCTCCATTACGTCACCATCGTGGACAATCCGGAGAGGGACGAGATAGAGGCGCTGGAGGCGGCTGACGAAGAAAAGGAGGGCAGGAAATGAAAAAGCCCGGATTCCTCGTGCTCTACCTCCTGCTGATCATAGCGCAGGTGCTGCTGAACAACTTCAGCTTCTTCGAGCGCTATGTGCTGGTCACCTTCCTCCCGGTGATGATAATGTGCATACCGGTGGACAAGGGCACCATCTTCTGCATGGCGGTGGCCTTCCTGACCGGATTCGCCGTGGATTTCCTCGGCGACGGCATGCTCGGCCTCACCTCGCTCTCGCTGGTGCCGGTGGCGCTCGCCCGCAACGGCGTCATCAGCCTCGTGTTCGGCTCCGAACTCTTCGCCCGCGGCGAGAACATCTCCCTGCGCAAGCAGGGCGTGGGCAAGATGATTCTGGGAACGCTGCTGATGACGGCCATCTTCCTCGCCGTCTACATCACCGCGGACGGCGCCGGCACGATGCCGTTCCTGTACAACCTGGCCAAGGGAGGCGTGTCGCTCTTCGTGAGCACCGCCCTGTCGTTCTTCATAGCCCACTTCCTCACATCTGACGAAAAATGGAAGTAAACCGGAAGAACAAGCTCCTCATAGGCCTCGTCACGGTCGCCCTCGTACTCCTCGGCAAACTGTTCTACATCCAGTGCATCAACGGTTCGTACAAGGTGAACGCGGACAACAACTCCATGGTCTACGACTACATCTACCCGCCCCGCGGCATCATCTACGACCGCAACGGGGAGATCCTGGTGGGCAACCAGGTGTGCTACGACATCATGGTGACCCCGAGGGAGGTCAAGGCGTTCGACACGCTCGCGCTGGCCAGGGCGCTGAACGTGGATCCGGACTTCATCCGCGAGAGGATGGCCTACTACAAGTCGCATAGGAGCCGGATAGGCTACCAGACCATACAATTCCTGAAACAGGTCCCCGTGACCACCTACCTCCGTTTCGCGGAGGAGGAATTCGCATATCCCGGATTCCGTTCGCAGGTGCGCAGCGTCAGGGAGTATCCCTTCAACGCGGGCGGCAACCTGCTCGGCTACATCTCCGAGGTCAACGCCGACGACATCAAGCGGCATCCCGAATACAGGTCCGGCGACTATATAGGCAAGACCGGCCTGGAAGCGGCCCGCGAAAGGGATCTGAGGGGTGAGAAGGGCTACCACATCTACCTCAGGGACTCCCACAACAAGGTGCAGGACTCCTACCGGGGCGGCGAACACGACAAGCCCGCGATGCCCGGCCACGACATAGTCACCACCATCGACGCGCACCTGCAGCAGTACGGCCAGCAGCTGATGGAAGGCAAGGTCGGGTCCGTGGTCGCGATAGAGCCGGCCACCGGAGAGATCCTGGCGATGGTCTCCAGCCCGGGCATAGACGTGGATGTCCTCTCCGACATAGGCAAGCACTACGCGGAGATAGCCAAGAATCCCCGCAAGCCAATGTTCAACCGTACGGTGATGGCCTCCTACCCTCCCGGCTCCGTGTTCAAGCTCATCAACGGCCTCATAGGGCTCCAGGAGGGCGTGCTCAAGCCTTCGGACAGCTACCCCTGCTACAGCGGCTACCAGTACAGCGGCAACCACAAGCTGGGATGCCACGGGCACAGTTCCCCGCTCGCGTTCAGGGACGCCATCGCGACCTCCTGCAACGGCTATTTCTGCTACGTCCTGCGCAACATTCTCGAAAACAAGAAGTACGGAAGCATCCAGGAGGCATTCGACAACTGGAGGGAGTACGTGCTGAGTTTCGGCTTCGGCCAGAAGCTCGGCAGCGACTTTCCCTCCGAGCTGGGCGGCAACATTCCCACCTCCAAGTTCTACGACAGGATCTACGGCAGGCGGGGCTGGCGCTTCCCCACCATCGTGTCCCTATCCATCGGACAGGGTGAAATCGGCGCCACGCCGCTCCAGATCGCCAATCTCGCGGCTACGATGGCCAACAGGGGATTCTACTACATCCCCCACCTCGTCAAGGATTCCGACGGCGTGGAGATAGACCCGAAGTACCGCGAAAGGCACTATACCAAGGTGGACACCACCCACTTCCAGACGGCGGTGGAGGGTATGTACATGGCCGTGAACGGCGGCGGCAGCGCGGGCGGAACCGCCTTCAGGGCCGCCATCCCGGGGCTCGACGTCTGCGGCAAGACCGGAACGGCGCAGAACCCCCACGGCAAGGACAATTCCGTATTCATCTGCTTCGCCCCCAAGGACAACCCGAAGATCGCGGTGGCCGCATACGTGGAGAATGCGGGCTTCGGAGCCACCTGGGCGCTGCCGGTCGCATCCCTGATGCTCGAGCGCTATATCAACGGCGAGATCTCGGAGGCGCGGAAGCCGATGGAGGAGCACATGCTTAACACAAGATTCTTCTAGGATGGGCGGAAACGACAATCTGGACAGGGGCCTGCGCAAGAGCGTTGACTGGAAGCTGGTGATAGTCTACCTGCTCCTGGTCTTCATCGGCTGGGTCAACATCTACGCATCCATCCACTCCGCCGAGCCGTCCTCCATCTTCGACTGGGGCTTCCGCAGCGGCAAGCAGTTCGTATGGATGCTGTCGGCCTTCCTGATGGCCATCCTGATACTCTTCGCCATCAACCCGAAACTGTGGGAAGTGCTCGCCACGCCCTCCTATGTCATAGTCCTGGGACTGCTGGTGCTGGTCATCTTCGTGTCCAAGGACGTGAAGGGCTCGCACTCGTGGTTCGAATTCGGCCCGGTGAAATTCCAGCCGGCGGAGATATCCAAGATCACGACCTCGCT
>CADAFW010000069.1 GCA_902787295.1 uncultured Bacteroidia bacterium | reverse complement strand
CGATCTTTTAAAATGCGGATAATTTTCTCCGTAGTTTTCTCCGTAGCGTTCTCCGTAGTTTTCTGTGTGGTGTTCTCCGTAGTCTGAGAGTTACCGGCAGCTGCCTTTCCGTTGTACAGAATAACCGTGACATTAGCGGCAGTCTCAACAATCTTCGGCTCAGGGAGTCCGGCATCTTTCATCTCCTTGAACACGCGGGGGATACCTTTTCAGGACCGCTGAATTGATGATTTCCGTGCGGAGATCCTGACCGCGGGAGAGGGTCCCCCGGAATGATAGGCCGTCACCACGCTTGTCGCGAGCGTGTCCACACGCTCCTCCGACTGGGCCTGGCAGACCGCAACGGAAAAGGCCAGCAGGGCCAAGACCGAGAGCGGGCGGGACTTTTCATACCGGGACAAATATACATTTTTTTCGCTGATACTATCTGGCGTGCAGGCCGCATTCCCGCTTGTCGGGATCTTCCCACCACCACCGGCCTGCCCGGACGTCCTCGCCAGGCCGGACCGCACGGGTGCAGGGTTGGCAGCCGATGCTTGGAAACCCCTGGTCGTGCAATTTGTTGTAGGGGATGGCATTCGCGCGCACGTAGTCTTTGACATCCTGCTCGGACCAGAGCAGCAGGGGATTGAGTTTCAATACGTCGTCGTCCGCATCGTACTCGACCATCTGCATATGTGCGCGCGTGACGCTTTGGCTGCGGCGCAGTCCCGTGATCCACACTTCTACGCCATTCAGGGCCCTTTTCAGGGGTTCGATCTTGCGGATACCGCAGCACAGGTGGCGCAACTCAATGCTGTCATAGAAGAGGTTGATGCCGTGCTCACGCACCATCTCCTGGACCTTCCGGAAATCCGGAAAGAAGACTTCGATCCGGATCCCGTAGGTCATCTCCGTACGGTCGATCAACTCATAAGTCTCCGGGAACTGCCTTCCCGTGTCCAGGGTAAACACCCGGGTGTCCTCCTTGTCCGCCGCGACCATCAGCTGCGTGACGGTCTGGTCTTCCAGGCTCAGGCTGGAGGACAGGGCAGCCCGGCGCCCGAAAGTGCCGAGTGCCCAGCGGATGGCCGCCTGCGTGCCTTCCTCGCGCCCGAGCGCGAGCAGCTCCGCGTTCTTTGCCGCGGCGAGTGCGATCTTTTCTTCTTGGGTCATATCAGTATTCTCCTGCAATCATACCTGCGCCAACGGTGTCGTTGGACGCGTCGATAAAGATGAGCGAACCCATCGTGCGGCTCTCCCGGTAGGGATCCCAGACCAGCGGGGAGGCTGTCTTGAGGTGTACGCGGGCGATGTCGTTCATCGTCAGCTGCTCAGCGTCATAGAGACGCTCCTGGGTGTTGATGTCGACTTTGTATTCGATCTCCTTGACAATGCCGACCACTTCCTGGGTGGCATGGCGGACGGTGTAGCGCTTGCCGCACACGAGTGGACTGTTGCGCAGCCAGCACACGTCCACGGCGAAGTCCTGTCCCACGCCGGGCTGATTGCCCTCCTTTGAGACAATCACGTCACCCCGGCTGATATCGATGTCATCCGTGAGCGTGACGCAGACGGACTGGTCCGCCACGGCGCTCTCCAGCGTCTTGTCGCCCAGGTAGATATCCTTGACGGTGGATACCATCTCCGACGGATAGACCTTGACCTGGTCCCCGGGCCGCAAGGCTCCCTCCGCGATCAGACCGGCATAGCCCCGGAAATCCGGGAACCGGTCCGAGATCGGCCGGATGACGTACTGCACGGGCAGGCGCAGCCGGTCCGCCGCCTCTTCGGGCAGCGCGACCGTTTCCAGGAACTCCAACAACGCCGGCCCGCCGTACCAGGGCGTCCGCTGCGAACGCGTGACGACGTTGTCTCCCTCCTTGGCGCAGAGGGGGATGAAGGTCACGTGGCGGAACTGCAGGCCGAAGCGGGCGAGCAGGGTGCCGTAGTCCGAGCAGATCTGTTTATAGACGGTCTCGGAGAAGTCCACCAGGTCCATCTTGTTGATGGCGACGACGACTTCCGGGATGGCCAGGAGCGAAGCTACGTAGCTGTGGCGGGCGGTCTGCTCCATCAGGCCGTGGCGTGCGTCCACGAGGATCACGGCCAGGTCCGCCGTGCTCGCGCCCGTGACCATATTGCGCGTGTACTGGATGTGGCCGGGGGTGTCTGCGATGATGAACTTGCGCCGGGGCGTGGCGAAGTAGCGGTAGGCCACGTCGATGGTGATGCCCTGCTCGCGTTCGGCCCGCAGGCCGTCAGTCAGCAGGGCCAGGTTGACCTCTTCGTTCCCGCGGCTCCGGGAGGCCTCTTCGACCGCTTCCAGCTGGTCTTCGAAAATGGATTTGGAGTCATAGAGCAGCCGCCCGATGAGCGTGCTCTTGCCGTCGTCCACGCTGCCCGCCGTCGTGAAGCGGAGCAGCTGCATATCGAGATATCCTTTGTTCTGCATAGATTAAAAATAGCCTTGTTTCTTGCGGTCTTCCATCGCGGTCTCGGAGCGCTTGTCGTCTGCACGGCCGCCGCGCTCGGTCACGCGGGACGCCGCAATCTCGTCGATGATGTCCTCCAGCGCATAGGCGTGGGAGCGGGTAAGCCCGGTGCAGGTCACGTCGCCGATGGTCCGGCAGCGCACCTCCAGTTCCACGACTTCTTCCTCCGGCCTGCGTGGGATGAAAGGGGGATCGGCGGCCAGCCACTGTCCGTCCCGTTGGAAGCACCGGCGCCTGTGGGTATAGTAGAGCGAAGGCAGTTCGATGCCTTGCTGGTAGATGTACTGCCAGACGTCCATTTCGGTCCAGTTGCTTATCGGGAAGGCGCGGAAGTGCTCGCCGATATCCTTCTTGGCGTTGTAGATGTTCCAGAGTTCGGGGCGCTGGTTCTTGGGGTTCCACTGCCCGAATTCGTCGCGGTGCGAGAAGATGCGCTCCTTGGCGCGCGCCTTCTCCTCGTCGCGGCGCGCCCCGCCGCACGCGCAGTCGAACTTGTGCTCAGCGAGGGTGTCCAGCAGGGTGACGGTCTGCAGTTTGTTGCGGGAGGCGTTGTAGCCCGTCTCCTCGCGCACCTTGCCTTCGTCGATGGACTGCTGCACGTAGCCGACCACCAGGTCGGCGCCGAGCTTCTCCACGAGCGCGTCGCGATAGGTCAGGGTCTCCGGGAAATTGTGCCCGGTGTCAATGTGGACCAGCGGGAAGGGGAGGCGTGCGGGATAGAAGGCTTTCCAGGCCAGGTAAGTCAGTACGATGGAGTCCTTGCCGCCCGAGAAGAGGATACAGGGTTTCTCGAACTGGGCGGCCACTTCCCGAAGGATATGGATAGACTCCGCCTCGAGCTCTTTGAGATGGGTAAGATGATGACTCATAGTTTGTTGTTAACTGATGGTTCCGGACAGATAGTTGCGGGTCAGCTCTTCGCGCGGATGCTGGAAGACCTGTGCGGCGTCGCCGCTCTCGACGACTTCTCCCAGGTAGAGGAACACGGCATTGTCCGCGATGCGCCGCGCCTGCCGCAGGGTGTGTGTGACCATAATGATGGTGTATTTCTTCTTGAGGCGCACGAACAGATCCTCGACCGTCTTGCTGGACACGGGATCGAGCGCGCTCGTGGCCTCGTCTGCCAGGATGAACTCCGGCTCCACGGCCAGGCTTCGCGCCAGGCAGAGTCGCTGCTGCTGGCCGATGGACAGCTTCTGGGCCGACTTGTTCAGCCTGTCCTTGACTTCGTCCCAGAGCCCCACTTCCGTGAGGTAGCGTTCGACGGTCTCGGCCATCTCGGCCTTGCGGCGATGCATACCGTGGATGCGGCATCCGTAGGCGACGTTGTCGAAGATGGACATAGGCAGCGGGCAGGGCCGTTGGGGGACGAGCCCCACGCGACGCCGGAGTTCGATCAGTTCGGCGTCACGGGCCTGGACGATGTCCTGCCCGCCGATCAGGATCCGGCCTGATATCCGGAAATTGTCGATATTCTCCGTCAGGCGGTTCAGCGAGCGCAGGAGCGTGCTTTTGCCACAGCCGGACGGCCCCACGATGCAGGTGATACGATGGGCCGGGAAGGTGACATCCACGTGCTTGAGGATGTGATCGCCTTCGATGTGCACGTCGAGGCCTTGGACGACCAATGCGTTGGTTGGATTTGTTTCTTGCATAATCGGTTAGCGGTTGTGCCGGGTCAGCCGGCGGGTGATTCGTCGGCTCCCGAGGCTCAGGAGCAGCACGATGACGGTCAGCACCAGGGCCGCCGCATAAGCCCTGTTCGGGAACGGATCGGGCATCGTGATCCAGTTGAAGATCGCGAGCGGAAGCGTAGCGGTGGGGTCGGACAGCGAGCCTGCCATCCGGTCGGAGAATCCGGCCGTGAACATCACGGCAGCGGCATCGCCGATGGCCTTGCCGATGGCGAGCAGGAAAGCCGTGACCATACCCGGAAGCACTTGGCGCAGCAGGACCTTGAGCGTCTCCCATTTGGTGGCGCCGAGCGAATACGCGGCGTCCACCATCTCGTCGGGAACGGTCTTGGCGATCTCGTCGCCGGAACGCACCATAATCGGGATGATCAGCAGCGTAGTCACCAGGATGCCCCCCAGGGTAGAGGCTCGTATGCCCACCCAGACCATCACCATAAACGCGAAGGCGCCATAGACGATGCTCGGGATGCCGTAGAGGATGTCATAAGCCAGCCGGGCTATGTAGGAGAGCTTGTCGGAGCGGCGCTTGTACATCGTCATATAGAAAACGACGGGGATACTGATGCAGGCGCCGGCCACGGCCGCCGGCAGCACCACCCACAGTGATCCGAGGATAGCATTGAGGAATCCGCCGTCGTCCTCCGTGTTCCAGTCCTTGCCGGGCACGCGCGAGACCATCTCCCAGGAGAGCGCCTCGATCCCGTGGGAGAAAACCGTCCAGACGATGCTCAGCACCACGCCGACTACCACCAGCGCAGCGAGCACCATCAAGACGTGCATCACTGCTTCTTCAATATGTTTGGCCTGCCATTTCTTGTCCATAGATCAGGAATTGTTCTTTTCAATGCGATACAGGATTACGCGCGAAAGGATATTGAAAGCCAGCACGATCAGCAGGAGCAACAGGGCCGCGAACGTGATGGCGGACTCATAGAGCGGGATGGAGGCCATCTCTCCGTAGTTGTTGCCGATCAGGGCCGGCAGCGTATAGAAAGGATCCCGCAGCGAGCCCGGCGCATACGGGAGGCATCCGCACACCATCATCACGGCGATGGTCTCGCCCACGCATTTGGACAGGGCGAGCACGACTGCGGCAAAGATGCCCGGCAGGCTTTTGCGCACGACGACTTTGCGCGTCGTCTGCCAGTGGGTGGCGCCCAGGGCGGTAGAAGCGTCGCGCAGATCCTGCGACACGGTGGAGAAGATCTCAACGAACAGGCTGATCAGGATCGGGAGTACCATCACGGAGAGCACCAGCGAGGCTGTGAGCAGGGAATACCCGAAGCGCGGAATCAGCGTCAGGATGCCCCAGACGCCGTAGATGACCGACGGGAGCGCCGCGAGGATGTCCAGCGCCGGATTGATGATGCGCCGCAGCAGCGGACGGGCGTATTCGGTCAGGTAGATGGCCGTGAGCAGCGACAGAGGGAGGGAGATCAGGATGGCGATCAGCGTCACAGCTAGCGTTCCGCTGATGAAAGGCTGGAAGCCGAAACGGCCCTGCGAGGGTTTCCACACCGTGCCGGAGAGCAGGTCGCGGAGGGTGTTGTGCTCGAAGATCGGAGCCGACTTGAACCACAGACCTGCCAGCATCGCGACCAGAAGCAGCAGCGAACTCACCGTCAGGACAAACATCAGGACACCGGACAGGCGCTGCTTGTAGATGCGGCGCGCATTGCGTCCCGGCAGGAAGAACTGCACGCCGATAAGGGCCGCCAGACCGGACAGGGCGGCGACGAGCAGCATCAGGGCATTGCCGGTGTTGTCGCGCCGGCGTCCGGCCTGGCGGGAGGCGCTCCGGATCAGGTGCAGGGACTGGCGGGCGCTTTGCCGCGAGATGCGCACGAATCCGTTGGGCTCATTCAGGTCCTGGCCATCGCCCAGGATATAGCGCAGGAGGGCCACGGCGGCAGAATCCGTCGGCGCCCCTTTGCTGACCAGGTACAGGTTGCGCGACGGGGGAGCCGGGAAGCGGCCCGCTTCAATCGCTGCGGCGATGCTCGATCGGGTCTGATAGAAATCTTCCTCGCGGGCGACCGTTCCGTCACCGTCGATGTCCAGCGGCAGGACGGCAAGCCCTTCCTGCACATTCAGGCTCTGTGAATCATAGGCATAGGCCATATTGTTGAAGCCGATCCCGAATGGATCGGCGATCACGGCTTTCGAAATACCCGGATCCCCATAGACGGCCGTCCCGCCCAGATCCTCCTGTACAGCCCCAAACCAGGCAGCGAAAGTCTGGGCGGCTCCGCACGCGTCGGAGCGCGTGTACACATTGATGGGTGCCGTATCGGCCGTGCCCAGCAACTGTCCCCAGGTCTTGCATTCGCCCGTGACCCAGATCCTGAGGGCGTCCTCTGCCGTGATCCCGTGGGCGCGGATCTTCTCGAGAAGGGGATTGGCTGCGCTCAAGACCGGCAGGACGGCATCCCGTCCCACCGGAAAGTCCACGGCGCCTTTCTCCCGCTCCTCGTCGTGCAGATCCCGGGACATCATAGCGAAATCCACCATCCCGTTGATCACATCCGTCATCCCTTTGCCGGCTCCGCCGGCGGACAGATCGATGCGGACCCCCGGGTACTTTTCTGCGAAGTCGCCGGTCCATTGCACGGCGAGGGGATACAGTGCAAACGCGCCGGAGATGGAAACGCTGCCTTCCAGACCTTCCGGCGTGCCGGCAGCTTCATTCCGGCTGCAGGACACCACTCCCAGGCAGGTCAGCAGGAGGACCAGCAGCGGAACGCGGACATATTCTCTTCTAAAGTACACTATTGCAATGTAGATTCGGACGACAAATCTACATTAATTTTGTGTACTTTCCAAATATCCCTATTAAATCAGGTCTGCCAGGGTTTTGCGGAGCAGGGTAGCGTGCATATGTTCCTGGATTTCCCCGAAAAGCGGTCGGATGCGGCAGTCCGCACGGTCGAGGCCGAATTCGCACTCGGAGGCACGGCCGCAGATGTCCAGGCAGGAGATGAGTTCCACGTCCTCGTCCAGGGCCAGGATGACATCAAGGATGCTGATTTCTCCGGGCGGGCGGGACAGGCGGTAGCCGCCGCTCACGCCCCGTACGCTTTCCAGCAGGGAGGCATTGCGCAATTGGAGGAATATGCCCTCCAGGAAGCGCTGGGGGACGTGGCGGTCGCGGGCAATGGTGCTCATCGGGACGGCATTATCCCCGCCCCACTCTCGTGCGAGGATACTCAGGGCCATAATGGCGTAGCGGGTCTTGCGGGAGAGCATAGGCTATTCTTTGCTGCCGCCGAGCCACTCGCAGGAGCTGGTCTCGCCTGCGATCCAGACGACGTCGCCGCTCTTGAATTCGTAGTCGGGGCGGGGGTTGGTGTGGAATCTGCAAACTCTAGTCGTTTTGTACATACTATTTACAAAATCACTCTAAAACAAAACTCAGGACCTCCGAGACGCTCAAAAGGCCAGTGATTGGGGACAATTTTGTAAAAACATATAAAATGACGTAAAGTTGTGAACTTTGGCGTAAATTTTCCCCAACCTTGAACCACGTGTGGTTTAAATGTGGTTCAAATATAACCAAAATTTTCCAAACTGCAAGACTTGACTCCAAAATAAAAATCAGCGTAATTCGCTGATTTTCAATATCGAAGTTCGGAGTTGCCCGGAGCTAAAACACCCATTTATTTCCCGATGAAAAGATAGACTGTATTTAAGGTCAATCAGTTACGGGATTCGTACAATGTGCCGCAGAATACTTTTTCGCAAATGATTATATTTGCAATGAATCCATTATAACCCAGGTCTTGTTATTGAGAACACATTATGATTGAATTATTAAAACACCGATTCCTTGAAAACATGGTCCGCCACCCAAATCTTGATTGGGCG
>CADAFW010000068.1 GCA_902787295.1 uncultured Bacteroidia bacterium | reverse complement strand
CGGCGCCGACGGCATAGTCTACGATAACATGGTCGTGGACAACGGCACCTTCTATTCCGTCTGCGAGCACCACTGCCGCACCTTTTTCGGCGAATACTGGTTCGCTTACATCCCGAACAAGAACGGACGCATCCTCGGCCTTTCCAAGATCGGCCGCGTGATCGACTATTGCGCAGCCCGGCTCCAGGTGCAGGAAAGGCTGACCCACGACGTCGTGGAGATGCTCACCGAGGCGCTCGGCACCGAGAATCCGCCCCGCGGCATGGCCCTGATGATGAAGGCGCGCCATATGTGCAAGGAAAGCCGCGGCGTGAAGAAGCCCGGCGTGATGACCTCCACGTACCTTACCGGCATCTTCAATATCATTTCACATTTCGCCATCCAGGGTCCCGTGGCCGAGGTCAAGCCCCTCGGCGAAGGCTTCATCAACGATACCTTCATCGTGAAGACCGCCGGAGACGCTCCCGACTACATCCTGCAGAGCAAGAACCACAAGGTATTCCCTGACGTACCCGCGATGATGGACAACATCGTCGCCGTGACCGAGCATATCAAGAAGAAGGTCAAGGACCCGATGCGCGAGAGCCTCACCGTCATCAAGACCGTCGGGGGCAAGAACTACTACAAGGACGCCGAGGGCAATTACTGGGCGGTCTGCGTTTTCATCCCGGACAGCGTGACCTACGATGTGCCCGACACCCTTGAACTTACCCGCCAGGGAGGCATAGGAATCGGCCGTTTCCAGGCTCAGCTGGCCGACTTCGACAAGCCGCTCGCCGAGGTCATCAAAGGCTTCCACAACATCCGCTGGCGCTTCGTGCAGTGGGACGAATCCCTTGCCAGGGACGCTGCGGGCCGCAAGGCCGGACTCGAGACGGAGATCTATTTCATCGAGAGCCGCCGGGCCGACATGCTCGACTTCTGGAGTCGCGTAGAGAGCGGCGAGATTCCTACCCGCGTCACCCATAACGACACGAAACTCAGCAACATACTCTTCGACAAGAATACCGGCAAGGTGCTCTGCGCCATAGACCTGGACACCGTGATGAGCAGTACTTCGCTCAACGACGTCGGCGATGCCATCCGTTCCTACGCCAATGCGACCGTGGAGGACGATCCCGACTATTCCAAGGTCTATATGAGACTCGACATGTTCGAGGCCTACCTGGACGGCTATCTCTCCGAAAGGGGCAGCACCCTGTCCGACTCCGAGAAGGAGTGGCTGGCGTTCGCACCGCTCTACATCACCTATGAGCAGGTTCTCCGCTTCCTGATGGACTACATCGACGGCGACACTTACTACAAGATCAAGTATCCCGAGCACAACCTCGTGCGTACGCGTTCCCAGATGGCCCTCCTGCGCAGCATGGAGGACCAGTACGAGGAGATGAAGAAGATCGTAAAGGACCTTCTCGCGAAATAGATCCGGCAAATCGTAAAAAGGCTGGTCTTTTTACGTTCTGCACACTGTCCGGCACCGTGAAGCGCTATATTTGCCACGGTGCCGGACCTGTTTTTCCCCGGACCTGAACTGCTATGAAACCACTTCCTATTTCCGGGCTGTGCCCGCCTTTCGCGGTTTTTCCGCCTCTCGCGGCCCTGCTGCCGCTGGCCCTTATCCTTTCGTGCTCGAAGATTCCCGAAGGCGGGGATGCCTATCCGGACACGGTGTTCTTCGAATCCTGGCTGGACGATTCCTCGACGCGGAGTTCCATCGACGGGGACCTGCACGTGCACTGGGAATCCGGCGACGCGCTGAACGTGATGGGCGTCAATACCGATGTCCGCGCGGAACTTTCGTCATTCTCCGACGGCGGCAGGAAGGCCGTGTTCAAGGCCTCCGGGATATCTCCGTATGACTCTGAGCTCTATGCTTTCCACCCGTACCGCAGCGGCGCGGCGAAGCCTTCCGTCGAAGGCCGGCTGGCCTGCGTGAGGATTCCGGACCGGCAGGACGGGACTTTCGCGTCTTCCAACATCTGCATGGCGCGTCTTGAGGACCGTTCCGTTTTCCGTTTCCACAATCTCGCGGCGCTGCTGGAATTCAGCGTCTCCGATGCGGCGCTTGCGGCTTCCACGAGGAAGATAGAGGTCAGCGCCCCGGCCGGGGAGGTGGTCGCCGGAGTGCTGAAGGCGGATTTCGAATCGTTCTCCGATCCCTGGCCTACGTCCACTTCCCGCACCCTGACGCTCGTACCCGAAAGGGTTGCTGCCGGGATGCCGTTATATGCCGGAGTACTGCCCGGGAAATACGCTTCCGGCATACGTCTGCGGCTTCTGGACGCAGACGGAAAACAGTTGAAGATGTTCGAGTGTCCTGCGTCGATGAATCTTGCCGGGGGAACGCTGGTGAGGCTGGGAGGCATTTCCGCGGCACGCAGGGCGACTTCGTTCCACGAGTCGTTTTCCGCCTGCAACGGGACGGGGGGCAACGACGGCAGGTTCTCCGCCGTGAATGACGGCCAGCGCCTGTCCAGGTCCAATGCTTCCCTGTATTGCGACAATCCCGGATGGGATTTCCACAATGTCTCCGTGGCGGACCGCTGCGTCCAGTTCACCGCTCCGGCAGGGGAGAAGGCGTGGATGCTTTCCCCTCCGCTCGGAATCGAGGGCGACGCCACCGTTTCCCTTCGCGGAAGTTATTTCCAGGATGCCTATTACGGCCTGGAATTCCGCGTGGTAGGGGACGGCGTCGCATCGGTGAGGGGGTCAACCTCCCATCCGCAGCTTTTTGCCTTCAGCATGATCAATGCCGGATACGGGGCGATGTACGATATCGGGGACGTACGCCTGAAGGGCCTCACGCCGGATTCCCGACTGATGATCAGTACCGCTTATACATCCAGGAATCACAGCCATATCGATGAGATAGACCTGGTTCCGGGCGCGGAGCCGTTCGAGTACCTTATATTGGAGAGGAAAAGCCTGACGGTCCCTGCAATGGCGGGAAGATACCGCATCCGGGCGGCAGTTTCTCCGGGCGTGGAGGCCTGCATCACTTCCCACGGCGCATTCCTGGACTGCGCCACGGGCAAGGCCATAAGCGTGAACGGGAAGGGTGAGTATCCTACCGTCTATTTCGAGAATTCCTCCAAGGACCCCGGCCTGGTCGTTTCGGTCAGGCAGAACACCACCGGAAAGCGCAGGAAGGTCCACATCAACCTGGACGCGCGGGTGGCGTCCTCGACTTTCGAATTCATACAGGAGGCGGAGTGATGAAGCAGGAGTACGTGATTCCGGCCTGCGGGGCGATTGCGCTCGAGGCCGGAGATGCCGCCGCGCTGTGCGTCAGCCACGCCTTCACCGATGACTACACCGGTTACGATCCGTGGAACGACCTGGCGGAGTGAGCCTTATTCGTGCGTGGCGAAGCGCTGTTCCGCGAGGGCCTCGTACTTCGTGCCGGGCCGGCCGTAGTTGGCGTAGGGGTAGATGCTGATGCCTCCGCGCGGGGTGAAGAGGCCGGTGACCTCGATGTACTTGGGGTCCATCAGGGCTATCAGGTCCTTCATTATCTTGTTCACGCAATCCTCGTGGAAATCGCCGTGGTTGCGGAAGCTGAAGAGATAGAGCTTGAGGCTCTTGCTCTCCACCATCTTCACGTCAGGGATGTATGAAATGCGTATCTCCGCGAAGTCCGGCTGGCCGGTGATGGGGCAGAGCGTGGTGAATTCCGGGCAGTTGAACCTGACCCAGTAGTCGTTTCCGCGGTGCTTGTTCTCGAATGCCTCGAGTACTTCCGGGGCGTAGGTGTCCTTGTAACGGGTTTCTTTGCCGAGAGCCTTCAGGCCCTCGAGTTCGCGTCCTTCTGCCATGGTCTATATGTCTTTGATTCGGAACGGGTTGTATGAAATGCCTATGTCGTAGGTGTCTATGCCTTCTTTCGCCTTGACCTTCTTCACTATGTAAGAAGTGAGCGGGAGCACGATGATCTCGTAGATGATCTTGACGCTCACCTGGCAGGCCATCATCGTGAGGATGGTCTTGATGCCGGTGTTCCAGAATACGATGGGGATGAAGATCATCGAGTCCGCCAGCTCGCCGGCAACCGATGAAACGATGGCCCTGAGGCCGAACCTGCGGCCTTGGTCGGCGATCTTCATCTTGCTCATTACCAATGCGTTGATGTTCGAGCCGGCAAGGAATGCAAGCAGCGATGCGATGGCTGCCCTCGGAGCTGCGCCGAATACGTAGCGGAAGGCTGCGTCACCGTCCCAGAAAGACGCTCCCGGCAGGAGCATCACGAGCTGGGCCGCCAGCACGAAGAAGAAGTTCATCGCGAAGCCCGTCCAGATGACGAGCCTTGCCTTGCGGTAGCCGTAGACTTCGCTGATGCAGTCGTTGAGGATGTAGGAGATGGGGAAGATTATCACCGCTCCCGGGAGGACGCACCAATCCCAGAGCTGGAAGATCTTGACTGCGAAGAGGTTTGAGGCGATGAGGCAGACTACGAAGAGAACTGCCATCCAGAGAAAGGTAGGGGACAGGCCTCTCTGTCCCGCGGTGTTGTTTTCTGTCATTTCCTTGTTTTTATAGTGGTACCAAGCACACTTGAAGCCGCACCGTGCGGTTTCTCGGCGGCAAAGATACGCAAAAAACCCGAACGGGCAAGAAAACAAAAAAGAAGGCAACCGAAAATTCAGTTGCCTTCTTCGTGACGCCTGCAGGATTCAAACCTGCGACCTTTTGATCCGTAGTCAAATGCTCTATTCAGCTGAGCTAAGGCGCCATTTCAACCGGGTCAGGCCCGGTATCGGATTATTCCTCGGTAGAGATCTTGCGCTTCGCTTCCTTGATGCGTGCCTTCTTACCGGCGAGGTTGCGGAGGTAGAAGATGCGTGCCCTGCGGACCTTACCGACCTTGTTGAGCTCGATCTTCTCGATGAACGGTGACTCGTAAGGGAAAATCCTCTCGACACCGATGCCACCGGAGACCTTGCGGCAGGTGAAAGTCTTGGTGTAAGGAGTGGCGCCGCTGATCTGAATGACGACACCGCGGAAGTTCTGAAGCCTCTCCTTGTCACCCTCCTTGATTCTATAGGTCACGGTGATGGTGTCACCGGCCTTGAACTTGGGGTAGGTCGCAGTTTTGTTCTGGGAGAACGACTGCTCTACTAAATTGATCAAATCCATAATTTCAAACTAATCTTGTCCGCAGCGTCATCAAACCGTTCGAAGAGAGGCTGCTTCTTGTGGACCGCAAAGATACGGATTTTTCTTTAATGACCAAATTTTTTTAGAAATATTTGCTCTCTTTTTCAAAAAGATTCCTGTCTTCGCGGTTCAGATCAGGGCTCATGCTCTGTTTCATGTTCTCGATCGCCTCGCGTTCGCTCCTGCTGAGCCGGCGGGGTATCCATACGAGAATCTTCACGTAGAGGTCGCCGCGGCCGTAGCCGTTGACCGAAGGCATGCCCTTGCCCCTGAAGCTGAGGACGGTGCCGGACTGGGTGCCCGGGTCGAGTTTCTTCCTCTCCGTGCCTCCGAGGACCGGTATCTCCACTTCGCATCCGAGGATGGCGTCGGCGACGCTTATCACCTTGGTCGTGAACAGGTTGTTGCCGTCTCGCTTGAGGGTTGCGTGGGGCTGTTCCTCCACTACTATGAGCAGGTCTCCGTTGATGCCGTTCTGGGGGGCGGAGTGGCCTTCGCCGGGCACGGTGATCTGCATTCCGTTCTCCACTCCCGCAGGTATCTTCACCTTGACCGTCTCGCGTACCCTGACCAGGCCGGTGCCGCTGCACTTGCGGCAGGGGTTGTTGACTATCTTTCCGGTGCCGTTGCACTGCGGGCAGGTGCTGTAGCTTATCGTGCGGCCGAACAGGGAGTTGGCGACGTGCTGGACCTGGCCGTTGCCCTTGCAGGTGGGGCAGGTCTTGATGTCGGATGAATTCCTGGTGCCCTTGCCGGAACAATCGGGGCAGGGGCGGTTGCGCTCTATCGTGACTTCCTTCTCGCAGCCGTTGGCGATTTCCTCGAGGGTGAGCCTGACGCGGGTGCGGATGTCGCGGCCCCTCATCGTGCGGGAGGCGTTGCTCCTGGCCGATCCGCCGCCGAAGTTGAAGCCGCCGAAACCGCCGCCGAAGCCTCCGAACGCCCCTCCGAAGAGATTGTTCAGGATGTCTTCGAGGTTGCCGAATCCCTGGCTCCAGTCCTGCTGGCCGGCGCCGTCCACTCCGGCGAATCCGAACTGGTCGTACTTCGCCTTCTTGTCGGGGTCGCTCAGCACGGAATATGCCTCGGAGGCCTCCTTGAAGTTGTTCTCGGCGGTCTTCTTCTCGGCATCGGTGCCGCTGACCCAGCGGTCAGGGTGCCATTTGAGCGCCGCCTTGCGGTAGGCAGCCTTTATGTCGTCGGCGGAGGCTCCTTTCTGGAGTCCCAGGACCTCGTAGTAATCTCTCTTTTCTGCCATATGCTATGCTCCAACTACTACCTTGGCGTAACGGATGACCTTGCCGTTGAGGGTGTACCCCGTCTGGACCACGTCGATCACCTTGCCCTTCAGGTCCTCCGACGGAGCGGGGAACTGGGTTACGGCCTCGTGGTAATCCGTGTCGAACGCCTTTCCCGCAGCCTCTATCACGGCGAGCCCGCGGGTTTTGAGATATTCCATCAACTTGTTGTAGATCAATGAAGTGCCTTCTTTGGCGGCTTCGTCCGAGGAACTCTCGAGCATCTTGATTGCACGCTCGCAGTCGTCCAGGACGGGAAGCAGTCCCTTGATGGTGTCGGCAGCGGCGGAGGAGACCAGGTTGAGCTTCTCCTCGGAGCTGCGGCGGCGGAATGTCTCGAATTCGGCCATCAGGCGGAGGTAGTCGTTCTTTTCCTTCGCCAGATTGTCAGTGAGTTCGGCGATGACCTTGTCTTTCTCTTTTTCTTTGCCGGCTTTCTTGTCTTTTTTCGCCGTTCCCTTTTTGACTTCTTTCGTTTCAGTCTTTCCGGCAGCCTCTTCGGCGGCCTCTTCCTTCTTTATCGTATCTTCTGCCATAGTCTGTTGTCTTTTTATTTCCGCGGCAAAGATACGCAAATCTTCTGCCACTTCTAAATCCGTGACTTTTTGTCAAATTGATGGGGAAAATCCAAAAAATATTGGCTTGAATGCATAATTTTTTCTAATTTTAATGAAAATAACCAATAGCGCACTTTATGGCAAGATTCCTGGATCCGCCTGCCGCCAAGCCACTGATGGCGACGGAAAAAATTGACAAAACCTACAAGTCAATGAGACTCAAGGTGTTCCTTGGGGCTTTTCTCGGCTATGCAGGCTATTATCTTGTACGCAAAAACCTTTCACTCGCCGCACCGGACATGATCAACGGCGGGATCCTGGACGCCGGCAAGGTCGGACTTGCCATGTCCGCGGTCTCCATCGCCTATGCCTTCAGCAAATTCGTGATGGGCAGCGTCTCAGACCGTTCGGACGCACGCAAGTTCCTCTGCGTGGGCCTGATCCTGTCCGCCCTCACGATGATGGCCGTCGGCATCATCCCCTTCGGCACCAACACTGCGGTCAATACCGTGATCATCTTCGTGCTGATGCTGGCTGTGGGCTGGCTCAGCGGTTTCGGCTGGCCCCCCTGCGGGCGTATAATGGCCCACTGGTTCAGCCAGAACGAACGGAGCTTCAAGATGAGCGTGTGGAACGTTTCCCACACCATCGGTTCCTTCTCCCTCGGCTTCCTGGCCATCGCCGGCGTTTCGCTCGCCGCCGACCTCGGCATAGCCCAGACCTGGCGCGGCAATTTCATATTCCCCGCCATCATCGCAATGCTCATCGCGCTGTTCTGCTGGTGGGCGATCCGCGACACGCCCGAGTCCTGCGGCCTTCCTCCGGTGGCCGACTGGAGGAATGACCACAGCGGCATCAAGTCCAAGGGCGCTGCCGGCGAGAAACTTCCGTTCAAGGTGCTTTTCGTGGATTACGTCCTCAAGAACAAGCTCCTGTGGATCGTCGCCATCTCCAACGTGGCCGTCTACATGGTCCGTTACGGCATCGGCGACTGGGCCCCGACCTACCTGCAGGCCAAAGGCATAATGACCGCTGCCGAGAGCAAGGTGGCTTTCTCCGTCCACAACATTGTCGGCGCCGTCGGCACCATCGCCTGCGGCTGGGCCACCTCCAAGATCTTCAAGGGCCGCTGTGCTCCGATGAATGTCATCTGCATGTTCCTCTGCGCCCTCGGCGTCATCCTTTACTGGATGGTCGGCTCCGGCGTCATCCAGGCCGAACCCGCCGTCCAGAAGGTGCTCATCTACGTCGCCCTCTGCCTGATAGGCTTCTTCATCTATGGCCCCGTCGCCCTCACCGGCGTGCAGGCGCTCAACCTCGTCCCGAAGAACGCCGCCGGCACCGCAGCCGGTTTCGTGGGTCTCTTCGGCTACCTCGTAGGCGATGCGGTCTGCTCCAAGATCGTGGTCGGCGGTATCGCCAACGGAGCCTCCTGGGACGCCGCGATGCTCTCGGTCGCCATCGGCTCGTTCATCGGGGTATTCCTCTGCGCCCTCCTCAT
>CADAFW010000067.1 GCA_902787295.1 uncultured Bacteroidia bacterium | reverse complement strand
AAGTAGGGGAAACGGTCGCTCCTGCCGCCCCTGCCGTCGCTCCGGAGTCCGTTGCGGCTGAGCAGCAGGCGGACGCATCTCCTGCGGCGGAGCCGAAGGTGCGGCAGCGGAGGGGTCCGAAGTCGGGGGCAGGTCTGTCGCTTTCGGCGCTGATGAGCGCTGACGAGGGTGCTGAGAAGCCCGCTGAGGTTGCGGCGGATGCGCCTGAGGAGCTTCCGTCCGATGAGGTCCTTGCCGAGAAGTGGAAGGAACTTGCGGCTCTTCAGACGAAGCAGCCGCGTCTGATGTTCGCGCTTTCGAATGCTGCTATCGAGATCCGGGAGGAGAACGGCGGGAAGAATATATGCTTCCAGGTGACGAATGTCGCGCAGAAGAAGTGGATCGAGGAGCGTGCGCTGCGTGACCTGGAGGGGACCATCCAGAAGCTTTCGGGCTGCAACAAGGTGATTCTGACGCCTGTGGTGGCGGAGACGGAGGAGCAGGAGAAGAAGGTGTATATGCCTTCCGAGCAGGCTGTGGACCTGATGGAGAAGAATCCTGAGGTCAAGGAGTTCGTGGCCGCGTTAGGCCTTGACATAAAATAGAAGTAGTTAGGAGGAAGTATGAAGCTTCGTTGCGAGAATCTTGTCAAGAAGTATGGCGTCCGCACTGTCGTGAAGGGCGTGAGCATGGAGGTGAACCAGGGGGAGATCGTGGGTTTCCTCGGGCCTAACGGTGCCGGCAAGACCACCAGTTTCTATATGATCACGGGCCAGATCGTGCCTAACGAGGGGCGGGTGTTCCTCGACGATGAGGAGATCACCGGCCTTCCGATGTACAAGCGTGCCCAGAAGGGCGTGGGCTATCTGCCTCAGGATGCGTCGGTTTTCCGCAAGATGAGCGTGGAGGACAACATCATGTCCGTGATGGAGATGTCGTCGATGACCCGGGCCGAGCGGAAGGAGCGTCTGGAGAATCTGATCGACGAGTTCAATCTGTCGAAGGTGCGTAAGTCTCTCGGCATCCAGCTTTCCGGCGGTGAGCGCCGCCGTTGCGAGATCGCCCGCGCGCTTGCCATAGATCCGAAGTTCATCCTTCTGGACGAGCCTTTCGCGGGCGTGCAAGTACAAGAATATCGGCGTTATCATCACCGACCACAACGTGGGTGAGACGCTCGCCATCACGGACCGCGCGTATCTGCTTTATGAGGGTACTATCCTTCAGGAGGGTACTCCGCAGGCGCTTGCGGCGGATGATGATGTGCGTACGAAGTATCTCGGAAGCGGTTTCGTGTTGAAGCGTTCCGTCTCCGTGGAGCGTGCGCTCGCTGAGCACGAGGCGAAGCTTGCCGCCGCTGCCAGCGTCGCTCCGGACGAGGCGGCAGGGGGCTCCCTGAATAACTGCTAAAGTACGTAGTCGCGGACGTTCTGGGCGCTGATTACGTCGTCTCCGAGGATGAGGAGACGCTCCACCACGTTGCGGAGTTCCCTGATGTTACCGGTCCAGCTTTTCTCCTGGAGCGCCTTGACGGCCTCGGGAGAGAAGGTCTTGCGCTTCATCGCGCTCTCGGAACATATCTGTCCCACGAAATAGTCCACCAGCTCGGGTATGTCGTCCTTGCGCTCGTCCAGGGTGGGGACCTTGATCACAATGACGCTGAGGCGGTGGTAGAGGTCCTCGCGGAAGCGGCCCTCCTCGATTTCGTGCTGGATGTCCTTGTTGGTGGCGGCGATGACGCGCACGTCCACTTCGATGTCCTTGTCCGAACCGACGCGTGAGAGCTTCTTCTCCTGGAGCACGCGCAGCACCTTGGCCTGTGCGGCAAGGCTCATGTCGCCGATCTCGTCGAGGAAGAGGGTGCCGCCGTCGGCCTGCTCGAATTTGCCCTTGTGCTGCTTTATGGCCGAGGTGAACGAGCCTTTCTCGTGCCCGAAGAGCTCGCTCTCGATGAGTTCGCTCGGGATGGCGGCGCAGTTGACTTCGATGTAGGGCATCGCGCTGCGGTTGCTGGTCTGGTGCAGGCTGCGGGCTACGAGCTCCTTTCCGGTGCCGTTGGCGCCGAGGATGAGGACCCTGGCGTCCGTTCCCGCGACCTTGTCTATCATCTCGCGTATGTGCCGCATGGGTTCGGAACTGCCCACCATCTGCTGGCCGTAAACCTTCTTCTTGAGGATCCTGGTCTGCGTCACGAGGTTGGCCTTGTCGCCGGCGTTCTTGATGGTGATGAGTATGCGGTTGAGGTCCAGCGGCTTCTGGATGAAGTCGAAAGCGCCTTTCTTGATGCACTCCACGGCGGTGTCTATGTCTCCGTGGCCGGAGATCATCACCACGGGGGTCTCTATCCCGGCTTCCACGAGTTTGCCGAGCACTTCTATTCCGTCCATCCCGGGCATCTTTATGTCGCAGAAGATGACGTCGTATTTTTCCTTGTCAGCAGCCTGGAGGCCTTCTTCGCCGTTCTCGGCGGTCTCCACCGCATAACCTTCGTCGGAGAGGATCTCCTTCAGCGAATTGCGGATGGCCCTTTCGTCATCGATTACCAGTATCTTCATAACACTGCAAATATCGGCAATTATTTTTATATTTGTCTTACCATGAACGTACCTGACATCATTATCGCCATCGACGGCTATTCCAGCACCGGCAAGAGTTCCTTCGCGAAGCTCGTTGCCAAGAAATTCGACTTCCTTTATCTCGATTCCGGGGCGCTCTACCGCGGCGTCACCCTCTTCGCACGCGAGGAGGGGCTCATCAGCGAGGGCAACGTGATAGACCCCTTGCTGGAGGAGAGGCTCGCCGGCCTGGACCTGCACTTCAACGCGGAGGGCAAGCTGTGCACGGGAGAGCGCTGCATAGAGAAGGAGATACGCTCGATGGAGGTCAGTTCCCAGGTCAGCCCCATCGCCGCCGTTCCCTACGTGCGCGCCTTCGTGGACGAGAAACTGCGCGAATACGGCAGGAAGGGCCGCATAGTGATGGACGGGCGCGACATAGGCACCGCTGTGTTCCCCAACGCCGAACTCAAGATCTTCATGACCGCGAGCGAGGAGGTCAGGGCGCAGCGCCGCTTCGACGAACTCGTGTCCAAGGGCGAGAACCCCACCCTCGAGGACGTGGTGAAGAACCTCCGCGACCGCGACTACATCGACTCCCACCGCGAGACCAACCCTCTCCGCAGGGCCGATGACGCATACGGGCTGGACAACACCGAAATGGGCTTCACCGAGGAGCTCGCGTGGATCCAGGGCCTCATCCAGGGCAAGTTCGGCATACTATGACGGTAGAGACGGACCGGCATTCCGGTTTCTGCGGAGGCGTAATCAGGGCCATCAGCACCGCCGAGCAGTATCTCGGCAAGGAGGGGAGGCAGATCTATTCCCTCGGCTCCATCGTGCACAACGAGGAGGAACTCGCCCGCCTGTCGGCGATGGGGCTGGTCACCATAGATTCGGAAGACCTGGAGACCATAGGCAGGATGGACGGGGAGACCCTGCTCATCCGCGCCCACGGGGAGCCGCCGGCTGTCTATGCCCTCGCGCGTTCCGCGGGCTTCCGAATAATCGACTGCACCTGCCCGGTGGTGCTCAAGCTCCAGAAAGACATCAGGGAGGCTTACGAGGCCTTGGGCGGCAAGGGCAAGGTGCTGATATTCGGCAAGATAGGCCATCCGGAAGTGCTGGGGCTCGTGGGCCAGGTGGGCGGCGACGCGCTTGTGGTGGAGAACCTTGACCAGCTGCGCAAGGCCATGGACGACGGTCTGCTCCCGGCGGAAGGCCGCGTGGAACTCTTCTCCCAGACCACGATGAGCCCGGCGGGATACGTCGCCCTGCAGGCATTCCTGCGGGAGCACGTCTCCGGGGAGGTCGCGGTCCACGATACCATCTGCTCGCAGGTGGCCTCCCGCCACCGCCAGCTGACGGAATTCGCCCTTTCGCACGACGTGACGGTGTTCGTGTCCGGCAAGACCAGCTCCAACGGCAAGGTGCTGTGCGAGCTCTGCAGGTCCGTGAACATACGCACCTACCACGTGAGCGGCCCCGATGAACTGCAGGCGGCCTGGTTCCGCCCGGAGGACCGAGTGGGGGTGTGCGGCGCGACCTCCACCCCTAAGTGGCTGCTGGACAAGGTCGCGGAGGCTATAGAAAATTTGCAATAGTTGATACGAATTGCTAAATTTGCCCGATTTCAAGATATTAACCAATACAGAATTACATATGGCAACAACAGCTGATTTCAAGAACGGTCTTTATCTCAAATATAACGACAAGCCGTGCATGATCGTATGGTTCCAGCACGTGAAGCCCGGCAAGGGCCCCGCTTTCGTAAAGACCAAGCTCCGCAACCTTGAGAATGGCCGCATCCTCGAGAACACCTTCACCGCAGGCGCAAAGATCGAGACCATCGAGGTCGAGCGCCGTCCCTACCAGTTCCTCTATGCAGAGGAAGATGGCTTCAACTTCATGCACGAGGAGACCTACGAGCAGATCCTTCTCCCGAAGGAAGTCGTCGAGAACTCCGACCTCATGAAGGAAGGCCAGCACGTGGAGATGATGTTCGTCGTGGGAGAGGAGAAGTGCCTCACCTGCGAGCTCCCCACCTATGTAACCCTCGAGGTCACCTACAGCGAGCCTGCAGTCAAGGGCAACACCGCCAGCACCTCCGCCCTCAAGGAAGTCACCCTCGAGACCGGTGCCAAGATCATGGTCCCTCTCTTCATCGAGACCGGCGACAGGATCACCGTCAACACCACCGACCGCAGCTACGGACAGAGGGTGTAAGACAATCGACTTGCAAGGAAAACGAAAGCCAGGTTTCTCACGAAGCCTGGCTTTTCCAATCCAACCAAATCAATTTATCTATACAACCAAAAGGATTATTGCCGTTCTATCCGGAATTCCCGGATCTTGTAGGTGCCTCCCTTGCTGGTCACGAAGATCGTGACGCTGTAGGTCTCGCCTCCCGCATTCAGGGCACCGAGGGCGTATTTCATGCTGTTCCGCCCGGATGTGTGGGTGATCTTGAATCCCTGCGGGGTCTGGGCCTCGAAGAAGGACTTCACGATCTGCCTGGCCTGTGACTTGCTCACGTCGCCGCCCTGCGAGAGGAGCTTGATCTCGAGGTTGTCGTCGAACCAGGCGGAAAGGGCGTCTGCATTGCCCTGCATTATGTATTTCCCTATTGGGATGAATACGTCGCTCTCCCTTGACTGCGCATCCGCACGGAGGCAGAAGGTCAAGGTCAGCAGCACGATGCAGAATTTTCCTATAAGTTTCATCCGGTCCATTCTTTTGCAAATACCGAGCCGCTTTTCTATCTTTGTGAAAATATGAAGATTACTCTGCTCACAGTGGGAAAAACCGACATAAAGTGGGTCAAGGAAGGCTTGGAAACATACGTTTCCCGGCTGAAGCACTATATCCCCTTCGCCGTGACGGAGATTCCGGAACTCAAGAACGTGTCCGCTCTGGGCAGGGAGCAGATCAAGGAGAAGGAGGGCGAACTCATCCTCCGCCTGCTCAAGCCCCAGGACGAGGTGCTGCTGCTGGACGAGCACGGAAAGGAGTACCGTTCCGTGGAATTCGCCAAGTTCCTGGAGGACCGCATCTCCCGCTCCGGCAAGGACATCGTCTTCGTCATAGGCGGGGCGTACGGCTTCTCGCAGGCGGTCCGTTCCCGTGCCGACGGCAGCCTGTCCCTTTCCCGGATGACCTTCTCCCACCAGATGGTGAGAACGGTTTTTGCAGAGCAGCTCTACCGCGCGTTCACTATCATCAAAGGCGAGCCCTACCACCATGAGTAAGACATTGCATAAGCGTGACCTGGCCGCCGCCGTCCTTGCGGCGGTGAGCGTCTTCCTGCTTTTCCTGGCCATCACGCTGGGTGCAAGACCGGGTGACAGCCAGAGGGTTGCGAGGCGCGTGTCCGTCCGGCTGGAGAGCCGGCTCAGGCAGCTCGACCGCTTCGTGGAGAAGACCCCGTACGACCTCCCGGCGGATATGGTCATATACAGGTATTCCGGGGATACCCTGAAAAACTGGCATAACCAGTTCACCGTCCTGAACGATAACATTTCGGACGTCACGATGCTTCCGAGGATGTCCAACCCCGGCTCCAGCGTGCGCTCCCCGCTCTCTACGGTGACGGATTCGCTCCAGTACATGAGCCTCGGCCCGAAGTGGTACCTGGTCAAGAGGATATCCAAGGGTGACGAAACCGTGATAGCCGGCCTGGAGATAATGGGCTCCGGCGCAGGCAGGACCGGCAGCGGCATCAATCCCAGGCTCAAGCTGCCGTCTTCATATACCCTTTCGCCCCTGTCGATGCCCGAGGGCAGTCCGGTGCGGGTGAACGGCCAGCCGGTGTTCAAGATCCAGTTCGAATCGCTCGACTCGCACGGCACCGTCAATTCCGTGCTGCTCTGGGCGGCGCTGCTGGTGCTGCTCCTGGCTGATTTCTTCTTCCTGACCGGCAGGAGGACCGTGAAGCGCGCCTGCATCTCCGCGGCCGTAGTCACGGTATGCATCGCCGCATTCTTCCTGCGCGGACTCGCATTCAGGAACGATTCGCTGATATTCTCGCCCATACTCTATGTGGGCGGGGGCATACTTTATTCCCTCGGGGCGATAGTGCTCGTCAACCTGCTCATCACCGTCCTGGCCGGCAGCCTGTTCCTTGTCCGCAAGGACCTGCACGACCGCATCCGCACCCGCAAGGGCATGGTGGCGGGGATGGTCGCCGGCCTCCTGGCGGTCGCCGGCATCATAGCCTATACCCACGGCAGCCTGGTCAGCCTCATAACCAATTCCAACATTTCGCTGGAGCTCTACAAGTTCGGCGGACTGAACGTCTGGACCGGCGTGGTGTACCTGTCGTACATCCTGATGCTGATGAGCATTCCCATGCTGCTCCAGCTCATCCAGCCGGCCCTTTCCCGCTTCTTCGGCTTCCATCACGACATCTTCTCCACTTCGGGAAGGATCACGATGGCGGCGCTGGTGGCGCTCTACATGGTGCTGTTCTCGGCCATAATGGGATTCGAGAAGGAGAAGGACATCCTGTCGCTGCAGGCCAACAAGATAGCGATCGATCGCGACGTCTCGCTTGAACTCCAGCTCCGCCGGGCCGGCAACCAAATCAGCTCCGACGTGTTCATGGGGCCGCTTGCCGTGCTGGACAACGGGGCGGCCGCCATCCGGCAGCGCATACTCGAGAACTACCTCCCCAGGGTGGGGCAGGACTATGACCTTACCGTATTCACTTTCAATGACCTGCAGAATTCTCCCCAGCAGGTGGAGTTCCTGAACGGCAGGCTGGAAGGAGGCACCGGAATAGCCGAGAACTCGCCTTTCCTCTACGTGGAGACGCCCAGCGGCGGCTTCCGTTACGACGGTACCTTCTTCTTCTATGTGGAAGGCGCCGGAGTGGTCACGCTGCTGGTGGAACTCGAACCCAAGTCCAACGTGAACGAGCGCGGATATGCGAGCATAGTGGGGATGGAACGCCCCGGCAGGGTGGCCCTTCCCAGCTTCTATTCGTATGCCCGCTACAAGGGATGGGACCTGCAGTCCTTCAGGGGCGACTTCGCCTATTCCACCACGCTGACAGATGCCAGGCACGACCTGTTCTACAAGGGCGACATGGTCTTCCGCGAGGGCGGATACGCCCATTTCATAAACTGCATGAACGAAGACGAACTGGTGGTGATCTCCCGTCCGCAGATGGGAATCTTCAGCTACATCATAGCCTTCGTCTTCGTGATGCTGTTCGCTTTCCTGATGTTCAGCCTGCCGGTCGTGACCCAGCGCACGCAGATGTCGCTGTCCGACCAGAGCTACTACCGGACAAGGATCACCTGGGTGCTGGAGGTGTCGCTCATCATAACCCTCCTCATCCTGGCGGTCGCCAGCGTCCTGTTCGTGACGAAGCGCGGCGAGAACCTGGCCAGGTCCATGATGGCGGACCGTCTCGCGGCGGTCCAGACCATGGTGCAGAACGGCATCAAGGGCGTCACGGCCACGGACCAGCTGCGCACCAAGGCCATGGTCTCCATGCTGAACGAGACCGCCATGACCACGGGCTCCGACATCACCCTGTATGACCCGGACGGGCTCATTATAATGTCCACGATGCCGGAGGTCTTCGACAGGATGCTGCTGGGATGCCGCGAGGACGAGCACGCGTACGACGAGATCGTGCGCAGGCACAAGCGATTCTTCATCCACTCCGACAGAAGCGGCCGGCGTTCGTTCTATACGATGGACGCCCCCGTGCGCGGCGCCGACGGCAAGGTCGTCGCCATCCTTTCCTGCCCGTACACCGGAGGCCAGGCTTTCACCCTGGAGCGCGACGGGCTGCTTTACGTGGTCACCATCATCACCGTCTTCATCATCCTCCTGCTGTTCTCCCGCCTCGTGGTCAGGAAGATAGTCACCAGGCTGTTCAAGCCGCTGAGCGAGATGGGACGCAAGATGGACGCCGCCGACCTGGACAATCTCGAGCTCATCGAATACGACCGCGAGGACGAGGTCTCGTCGCTCGTGCAAGCATACAACCGCATGGTCACGGAACTCTCGGACAGCTCCAAGAGGCTCGCCGAAGCGGAGCGCAACAAGGCCTGGAGCGGAATGGCGCGCCAGGTTGCGCACGACCTCAAGAATCCGCTCACGCCGATGAAGCTGCAGATCCAGCGTCTCCAGCGCCTCAAGCAGAAGGGCGACGACAGCTGGCAGGAGAAGTTCGACGAGAGCTCGCAGATACTGCTGGACCACATCAACATCCTTTCGGAGGCGGCGAACGAGTTCTCGACTTTTGCCAACCTCTATTCGGAGGCCCCGGTGGACATTGACCTCGACAAACTCCTGCGCACGGAGGTGGAGATGTTCGACAACAGGGAAAACATCACCTTCGACTACCTCGGTCTGGAGGGCGTGGTCATCAAGGGCCCCAAGCCGCAGCTCACCCGCGTGTTCGACAATCTCATAGGCAATGCGGTGCAGGCCGTGGGCGACAGGGAAGGCGGACGCGTGATGGTGTCGCTGCGCAAGTCGGCGGATGACGGCTACTACGACATCCTCGTGGAGGACAACGGTCCCGGCGTGGCCGAGGAGAACCTTGGCAGGCTCTTCACCCCGAATTTCACCACCAAGAGCGGCGGCACTGGCCTGGGCCTCGCCATTTCCCACAGCGTCCTGAGCCGCTGCGAGGCCACCATCTCCTATTCCCGTTCATTCGTGCTCGGCGGCGCCTGCTTCACCATCAGGTACCCGAAGGTCTGAACACCGGCAGTAAGGCAGGTGCAACAAGAAACGGGATTCAGCTTTTTTGCTACTATTGAGAACGCATTTCGGGATTCTTCACGTTATAATGGTAGAAGAGTATGAATTGATGTTGTATAGCGAACTGAACGAGCAGGAACTGGCCAGGCTCTGCTGCGGGAGAGACCGGATGGCGGTGGATGAGTTGTATAAGAGATATGCAACCAGGGTTTATGCTCTCTGCAGGCGTTACATACGTGATGATGAAGAGGCGAAAGATTTGATGCAGGATTCGCTTGTCCAGGCTGTCGGCAGCATCATGGCCTTCAGGTTTACGGGCGATGGCTCTCTGTATAACTGGCTGGCTCGGATTGCGATAAACAGATCGATCGATCATATCCGGGGAAAAAGGAAATGGCCGATGGTCCCGTGGAGCTTTCAGACGCATGACGATGTTCCTGCGCCGGACGCGGATGAACTGAACGCGATATCCGAGCAGGAACTGTTGGAATTGATTGACATGTTGCCGGATGTGAGGAGGAGTGTTTTCTATCTGTACTGTATGGATGGCTATTCGCACAAGGAGATTGCTGAATTACTGGGGATAACGAAGAGTTGCTCGTCTAGTATTTTGGCAAAGGCAAGGAAACAATTGAAAAAAGCAATAAAAGAGTATTTGGAGAGATAAATATATGGAACCCTGGGAGGAAATAATTATAAATAAGCTGAGTGGGGGAGAAAAAGCCCTGCCGGATGGCAGTCTGGCAGAATTCCACTCAAGGTTGGATAAGGCTTCGGATGCTCCGGCGCGGAAACGCAGTCCATTCGCGTGGGTTATGGTTGCAGCCGTGGCTGCAGGGCTGGCGGCAGTACTGTTGCTGTATCACCCGGCTATCCAGGAAAACTGTATCGGTGAGGTTGACCAATCGACGGATCCCGTAGCCGTCGTCGACGCATCACCTTGTATTCCTGAAAGCCTGGAAGCAGTTATCCGTTCTTATTTTCAAGCGCAACCTCTCTATGCTCCGGTTTGGATAAAAAAAATAATAAATGATAACGGTTATGCAAAAAAAACACTGTAATTTTGCATATGTTACCTTATTGATAACCCGTTTGATGATTGCCTCAATGAAAAAGATAATCGCTTTACTAATCGTATTATTCGTGCTTCCCGGATGTACCTTGTTCCATCCATTCATGGTATGGGATGCGGAGCAGCAGTCGTATGTCAACTCCAAATGGTATGAAAAGCAGATTTCGCTGATCAAGATAGAGCAGACGGAAGACAATCATTTCAAGCTGTCCCTTACCGAGGAAGAAGCCCGCAAAGCCGGAGTGAACCGACGGATCTACAAGACTTTCCAACATCAGGTTGCGCAGATGAATTCCATAATTGACGAGCAGTGGAAAACACCTGCGGACACCACGGGGAGATGAATTAGTTAAATGCGCAGGTTCATAATAATAACCATAATCTTTGCCGTCGTTTCCTGCAATCAAAGTAAGCCGGGCGGCAACAGTCCTGTAACGGTTCCGGCCTGGCAGGTGCAGTTGGACGAGTGCATAGCCAGGCCTTTCATGGAGGAAGACTCCCTTGATGTCCGGCTCCTTGACTATTCGTTCAAGAGCCGGGTCAAGTCGGTCAACGGTGCGATAAATGCCGTTTTTGACGACGATATGGCCATAGCTGATTATGACGGGAAACACCTTGTCTTGTCGAAAGTGGGGGACAGGAAACGGCTGGCAACTGAAGAGGAACTCAATAATAATGATTCAAGATTCTTTTTTGCGCCGGGGGATGCCCTTGTGACCCTTGTCTGGAAGTGTTGGGGAAAGAAATACCGGACCGTGGCGCTGGTGTCCGATGCCGACGGAGTCCTATACGATAATATCGGCTCCAGAATCGTTCACGAGATTGACGTGCAGCCCGACGCGGACAACCAGGTCCCGGCGACAGTCGAGGTCAGGAAATCCATCAGGGAACGCAGATACGTTGATTTCTTCGGTCAGGAGGCTTACTACTCCATCCGGTGTACGTCTTCCTTCAATCCGGAAGGCATTCTGGTTGACAGGTCCGTCCGAAGCAATTCGCATAGTACCATCTTTATGAAATGCTCCGCCAATGCGTATTCCGTCAGCGGAGAACTGTATAAAAGCAACTCCGCAGCATTTATCGGGGAGTTCAAGGTGTGGACGGATATCACCATTTCCGGTGCGCCCCTGGGCAGGGGCTTCAC
>CADAFW010000066.1 GCA_902787295.1 uncultured Bacteroidia bacterium | reverse complement strand
GCCGCACCCTTGTCGGACTTGGTGTAGTAGATGTCGCCGTCTGCCGGGAGAGCCTGCACCGTGAAGGTGTAGAGACCGGCCTTGAGGCCTGCGATGTCCTCCGCGGGAACGGTGAAGCTGAGCTCGGCCTGCGGGGCCATGGACTTCTTGTTGAAGACCACCACGTAGCTGGCTGCGTTCTTGACGGCCTCCCAGCTCACGGTGACCTCGGTCTCGTCGCCCTCGGTGAGGGTCACGGGCTCGACTGCCGGCTTGGGAGTGTCGAGGATGCAGTTGCCACCCTCTGCGTCGAGGCTCCAGGCGAGCTGCTTGACGGTGATGGCTCCGGTAGGATAGAGGTAGACGGTTCCTTCGCCTGCGACTGCAGGTACGAGCACCTTCTGGACGCCGTTGTTGGCACCTGCCATCACGCCGCCGAGCACTGCGAATCCGTTGTCGTCCTGGAGGGCGACCACGACGCTGCCCGCGCCGCCGTCAACGACCTCGATGTCCACGGAACCGGGGGTGTTGACCTTGAAGGAAGCATATCCCTCGGTGGGGACGCCCTTCCTGTTGAGTACGGCAGCGCCGAGGAAGTTGATGGCGCCGTCGGCGTTCATCGGGGTGGCCTCGGTGCCGACGAGGAGGAGTTCGTCGCGTACGCGGGAATTCTTCACGTCACCGGCGAAAAGGGTCGCATCCTTGAAGTTCCAGGTGTGCGCGCCTTCCACTACGTTCTGGGTGAGGTCCTCTTCCTTCTCCACGAAGGAGATCCACCACTTGGATGCACCTACCTTGCCGGCGATGAGGTCCTGGGCGCTGAGCTGGAAGAAGTTGCCCTTGGAGTTGTAGCAAGGGTCCGCTGCAAGCACCTTGAAGCCTGCGGATGCGGCGTCGACCAGATTGAAGAAGTCCTTGCCCTGTGCGTAGCAGTAGTTGTTCTCTGCGGTGAGGGTGGGGACTACGGTGCTGGCGTGGTCCTGGAAGAGCTGTGCCCTGTCCACGGTGCCCTCGTCCTTCTTGCCGCCGTCTTCCCAGAGGAAGAGGTTGTTCTTCAGGCTCATGGTCATGGCCACGCGCATGGAGAAGATACCGCGGTTGTTGCCGTCGTCCATCACGCAGATGCCCTTGACTGTGTTGTTGTCGAAGATGAAGTTGTCGATTTTGGTGTTCTCGCTGGCATCGATGCGGAAGAACGTACGCATTCCGTCATAGATGGTGTTGTTGACGAACTTGAGCGTTCCGAGGTTGATGGACTTGCGGACGTCGAACACGTCGCCGCCGCTTCCGAGGATGTTGTCGATGTCGCAGGTGTTGAAGCTGAACTCGCCGATGGTGGCCACGGCGTCGTTGTTGCCGTCATAGAACAGACCGCACTTGTAGTCTGTGATGCGGCAGTTGACGAACTTGATGCTTCCGAGGGTCGGGGTGGTGCCGGGAGTCTGGTCGATGACCCTGCTCCTGTTGCCGAGACCGGTGAAGGTGATGCCCTCGAAATAGAGGCTCTGGCTTGCGTCGTTGAAGCTGTCGAGCGCGAAAGAACCGTCCACCACGGGGCGGTCGCCGTCTGCGGAGAGTTCACCTACGAGGGTGAGGCTGGTGGCAGGGACGACGGCACCGAGGGTGTAGGGGGAGCCGCTGTATGCGAGGTAGTAGGAACCGCCGGCCTTGGCTGCGGCCACGAGCTCCTCGGAAGTGGAGACGGTGGTGAAGGTGGAACCGTCGGCGATGGTCCAGGCGTCCACTGCTCCGCGGGATGCGCTGAGGTAGTAGAGCACGAGCTGGTACTCGGTGGACGGCTGGAGGCCGCTCACGGTCGCTGCGGCTGCGGCAGCCTGTGCGTCGGAAAGGTCGAGCTTGACTTCATCGCCGCCGGCCACGGGACGGGCGGTGATGTGGGTGACTTCCTTATAGTCGGACGCTTCGGCAGACCACTTGAGGGAAACCGATCCGGAGGTCCTGCCGGTGATCTCGAGGAAGAGATTGTCCTTGACCGCGTAGGTCTTGAAGGAACCGTCATAGACCGCCCAGTTGGAGGCGCCGCGGCCCTGTGCGAGGGCCTGTACCTTGAAGAAGTACTCCTTGTCCGCGGTGAGGCGGGTGGTGTAGGGAACCTCGGAGGCCTCGAGAGTGGTGTTGAGGGCCTCTTCGGTCATCGCCTCGTCGGTACAGACGACGAGGTTGTATTGCTGGGCGTCCTTGTTGACGTCCCATTCGAAAGTGACGTTGTCGCCGGTAGCCACGTCCACCCTTGCGCCGAGGTTCTGAGGCTCGAGGCAGCGGGCGAGGTTGAGCTCGGTCACTTCCTTGAATTCAGCCTGCGTGCACCCTGCGAAAAGAGAGAGCGAGGCGACTGCCGCTGCGGCTGCTTTCAATATATTCTTGTAATTCATAATGCTTCAGTTCTTCGGGTTAAATGCTGTCGTAACCGTAGTCATTCTTGATGTGGCCCTGGCTGTTGGTCATCGTATCGTTGAAGATGGGCCAGAACATGTGCTGCTCGGGGTCAGCGTCATAGATTCCGTCGATGAGGGCGTCGTAGAGTCCGGTGTCGGCACCCTTGTCGTCCACGATCTTGGTGAAGTAACGGCTCTTCTTCTCCCAGGCGCCGCTCGGGGTGATGTTCTCTCCGTTGAATCCGTAGATGACGAGATTGCTGCCGTCCACCTGATAGTAGACGTCACCGTCCAGGCCGTTCACGGAAGCGTACTTGCCGGTGAGGGTGCGGAGGGCCTTCATGTCAGCCTTGGCTGCATCGAGCTTCTCCTTGAGGAGGTTCCAGCGGATGAGGTCGAACTTGCGGGTCATCTCGCCGCAGAACTCGAATGCGCGCTCGTCCACGATGGCCTTGAACATGGCGTCCTTGCCGGAGATTGCGTTCACATAGTCCTCGGCTGCTTCCTCGTGGCCCTTGAAGGCACGGCTGCGCACCTGGAGGAGGTATGACTTGGCGTTCTCCATCTCGCCGAGTTCGTTGGCGATCTCGGCTGCCATGAGGAGGATGTCGGCATAGCGGAGGACCGCGGGCTTGACGCCGTCGTCATTGCCGCCGGTGTAGGGGTTGCTGGTCATCCACTCGAAGCGGTACTTTCCGAAATACCACCTCTGGATGCCCACGAGTTCCTTCTCGTCGTTCTTGTTCCAGCGCCAGTTGACGCAGGTGATGTCGCGGCGGACGTCGTTCTTGTCGTAGTTGAACCACATCGTCGGGACGGGACCTGCATCACCTCCACGGGTGACGGTGGAGCCGCCGGCATAGCTGGAGCCTTCGCTGCGGACAGCGAATGTGAAGTTCCAGCGGCCGCGTCCGTTGGAGAACGGGATCACGAAGAGAGTCTCGTGGCCGGGGCCTGCGACGAGGTTGTTCAGGTTGCTCTGGTTCTTCCAGAAGGTCTCGAAGTCCTCGAGTCCTGCGCTGCCGGAAGTGATGGCGTCCTTGAGGTAGCCGAGGGCGACCGGATAGAGGACGTCCTTCTGGAGCTCGGGATCGTTGGAGAGGCGGATGGTGCCGAGGTCGCCGGTGCCGACCATGTTGTCGTCAGGACGGAGGGCATAGCCGGAAGCCATCAGGGCGATGCGTGCATAGAGGCCCTCTGCGAAGACCTTGTTCACGCGGTCGGTGCGGGAAGTCGCAGCGGTGGCGCCGGGATAAGGCAGGTAGGGGATAGCCTCTTCGAGGTCCTTGAGCAGCTGCTTGTAGATCACGTCGCGGCTGGCCTTGGAGGCGTAGATCTTGTCGCTGGTGATGGGGTCGAAGCGTGCAGGGACGTCTCCCCAGACCTTGGTGAGGTCGTAGTAGAGCAGGGCCCTGAGGGTCAGCGCCTCGCCGAGGAGGTATGCCATGTCGGCGTTCTCCTTGGGATTGCCGTACTGGCGTATGCCCTCGATGCAGAGGTTCGCCCTCTCGATGCCTTCGTACATCTTGGCGAAGGGACCGTTGCTGAGGTTGAGCTGCGAGTTGTTCGGAAGGAGGGAGTAGCCTGCGATCTGATACTTCTCGTCGGTGGTCTTGAAGGTATTGTACCACTCGATGTCGCTGTTGATGCCGGCCCAGGAAAGGTAACGGCCGCGGTATGAGTTGGTCTCGCCGAAGGACTGGCTGATCGAGAAGATCGTGCTTTCGGTGAGCGAGTAGTTCGAGTAAACGGTTGATGTATCGAACGCTGAAGGAGCCTTCGAATCGAGGAAGGACTCACAGGAAGTTGCAGCGAGCGCGATTGCGGCGACTGCGAGGATGTTCACTAATATCTTTTTCATATCGCCGGAGATTTAGAAGGTGAGATTGATACCAGCTACGAAACCGATGCTCTTAGGATATGCGGAGTAGTCGACGCCGGGAGTCAGCGGAGTGGCGCGGCGGGTGTCGACCTCAGGGTCGTATCCGGAGTACTTGGTGAGGCAGAAGAGATTGGTTCCGGTCGCATAGACGCGGAGTTTCTTGATCTTGACCCTTTCCGTGAATTTCTCGGGGAAGGTGTAGCCGACGGTAGCGCTCTGGAGGCGGAGGAACGAAGCGTCCTCGACGGCCCAGTCGGTGAAGACCGCGCTGCCCACTGCAGGGGACCACATCTTGGTGCCCGCGTTGAGGGATGCGAGGGTGGCGGGATCGGTGATGAGTTCGCCGGTGCTCCAGTCCACGTTGGTCCAGCGCTTGCTGACGTCCATCATGTTGAGGAGGTTGCGGTTGTAGTACTTCCTGGAAGAGGTGAACTCGACCTTGTTGGCGTTGTAGACATCGTTGCCTATCATATAGTTGAAGTTTGCGCCGAAGTCGAAGCCGAAGAGGTAGCCGCTTATGGAGAAACCGCCGGTGAAGTCAGGGGTCGCATTGCCGATGACCTCGCGGTCGGCGACGGTGACCTTGCCGTCCTCGCCCTTGATGTCCTTCAGCTTGAGTGCACCCGGGCGGAGATAGCCGCTTCCGATGACGGGAGAGGAGTCCACGACGCCTTCCTTGAGGACCCACTTGGAGCCGTCCCAGTCGAAGTCGCTGACCTCATAGCGTCCGTCGCAACGGTAGCCGTACATGTTGCCGAGAGGCTGGCCCACCTGGACGATGTAGTCGTCGCCGATTTCGGTGGAAGCCCAGTAGGACTGTGCCATGATGCTCTCAAGACCGCCGAGGCTGGTGACCTGGTTCTTGTTGTAGGCGATGTTGCCGCTGATGTTGAGGGAGAAGTCCTTGGTCGATACGATGGGAGCGTTGAGGGTGAGCTCTATACCGCGGTTGCGGGTGGAACCCACGTTCTGGTACTGGCTGTCATAACCCGAACCCGTGATGGGGAAGTTGATGAGGAGGTCCTTGGTATCGTTCTGATAGACTTCCAGGCTACCGGAGAACGCGCCCTTGAAGAGGCTGAAGTCGAGTCCGATATTGTGGGTGTGGGTGGTCTCCCAGGTGAGGTCGGGGTTGTTCATGACCTTGCCTGCGGTGAAGATGTTCTGGGCCATGGAGAGCCAGGCGGTGGTGGATGATGCATACTGCTTCATCAGCTGGCCGGAGGGGATGTTGTTGTTACCCGCGGTACCGAAGGAGTAGCGGAGTTTCAACTGCTCGAGCCATCTGCGGCTGCCTTCCATCCAAGGTTCGTTGGTGATGGTCCAGGATACTGCCGCGGAGGGGAAGATGCCCCACCTGTTGCCCCTTGCGAACTTGCTGGAACCATCGGCACGCATCGTGGCACCGATGGAGTACCTGTGCTTGTAGTCGTAGTTGAAGCGTCCGAAGAAGGAGAGCAGCTTGTCGTCCGGGCTGAAATAGTTGTTCGTGGAAGAAGGAGTACCGGAAGCCATGAAATTCCAGGCCATCTGCGCATCGTAGAAGGTGGGCAGGCCGTCGACCATCGCGGTGATGGTGTTGCTCTTGGTGATGGTCATCTCCTCGCCGAGGAGGAGGGTCAGGCTGTGGTCGTCGTTCTTGAACGAGTTCGCGAAGTCGAAGTTGAGGGTGTTGGTGTTGCGGTACCTCGTCCTGAAGGCTTCCTTGTGCTGGTTGGAAGGGGTGAACTTGACGGTGGAATTCTGCGCAACATAATAGGTGGTGAGACCGTAGAAGCGGTCGTCGCCCTGACGGTAGTCCTCGAGACCGCCTTCGATCTTGAGCTTGACGCCGTCCATCATCGTCCAGTTGAACGCCGCGTTGGCGTTCCAGGTGGTACGGATGCGCTTGGAGTCGTTGTCGGCTACGGAAAGGAGCGGCGGAGCGTTGTCGCCATAGTCCTGCTCCTCGTCGGCGCCCTGGATGGTCGATGCGATGGGGATGGGGGCGTAGGAGACGGCGTGCTTGAGACGGCCGTTGCCGGCGGTGCTGCCGGTGTCGTTGATGCCGTTGGCGCCTGCTCCGCGGACGTTGGTCCTGGAGTAGCGTACGTTGGCGTCGATGGAAGTGGTCTTCGAGGTCTTGAAGTTGCCCTTGAAGTTGAGGTTGTCACGGGTGTAGGAGGAACCCTTCATGATGGCGTTGTCGCCCATGTGGGCGTAGCCGAGGGTCCAGTTGAAGTTCTCTCCGCTGCCGGAGATGGAAGCATCGGCGCTGTAGGTGGTTCCCACGTTGCCGAACACCATTCCCACCCAGTCGTTGCCCTTGAGGCCGCTGTAGAGGTCGATGTCGCTGAAACTGCCGAAGTAAGGCACGTAGTTGGAGCTGACGTTGTCGCGGATGGAGGCGAGCTCATACTGGAACTTCACGAAGTTCTCGGGATTCATCGGGACGATGGCGTCCTTGTTGGCCATCACCTTGCGTCCGTAGTAGCTGTTGAACTTCACGCTGACCTTCTGGCCCTTCTCCGCGCTCTTGGTGGTCACGATGACGACGCCGTTCGCACCGCGGCTACCGTAGATGGCCGTGGAGAATGCGTCCTTGAGGACGTCGATGCTCGCGATCTCGGAAGAGGAGATGTCGTTGATGGATTCCACGGGGAAGCCGTCGACGATGTAGAGCGGGCTGTTGTCCTGGGTGATGGAGCCGCCGCCGCGCACGCGGATCTTGATGTCGGCGTCAGGGTCGCCTTCAGTGGTGACGACCGACACGCCGGCCATCTTGCCGGAAAGTGCCTGGCTGACGGTTGTCACCGGCTGCTCGGTGAGCTTCTCTGAACTCACTGAGGAGACCGAACCGAGGAGGTCGCGTCTCTTGACGGTGGCGTAACCCACGACCACGACTTCGTCGAGGAATGTGGTGTCGTCGGAAAGGACTGCGTCCACGACCGCCCTGTCGTTGACAGGTATGGTCACGGTTCCCATTCCGATCATGGAGAACTCGAGGACTGCAGTGGCAGGGTCCGGAACATTGAGGGCGTATTTGCCGTCGATGTCCGTCGATGCTCCGATGGTGGTGCCCTGTACCATTACGAAGGCTCCGATCACCGGTTCCCCGTTAGCGTCCTTGACTGTACCGGTGACATTCTGGGCCTGGAGTGCGGTTGCACAGGCAAGTCCCAGGATGGCTGCGGCAAGTTTCAAAACGATCTTACTCATAGGAAAACTTGATTTTGTTGTTTATTGGTTGTTGGTTCATGTTTGCTTTCGATCTCAGAAGGCCGTGTAGCTGCCTCCGGCGTTCCCGGCGTCCATGGTCTCGCGCACGAGCCAGTGGAGGTACATCTCCAGGTTGGTGTAGCGGCCCTTCGGGTCTATGGTGGACTTCGCCGCATCGGTTGCATCCTTCCTGTCCAGGCCGAAGAGGGCCTCGTAGTAGTCGGGAATGCCGTCCCTGTCGGAGTCGGTTATCTGGTCAAGCTCGGCGTTGGTGGCGGCATAGACCGGCCATCCGTTCACCCAGGTCTCGTCCGCGACGTCGGTCTGGGTGTCGATGAGGCCCTTCTTGGAAAGGTCGGCGATGTCCTTGCCGTTCTTGTCCTTGAGCTTGCTGCCCTCATAGGTATAGGTGCCGTCTTTGGTTTCCCTGGCGATGCGTGCGTCTATGGCGTCGCGCCTGCAGCTCGCCCCGGCGTATCCGAGCACCGCATCGAAGCTGTCCTCGGCGGAGTGCATCGTGATGTAAGACTTCGTCCCGGCGCTGAATGCCGTCTCGGACTTGATCTTCGGGATTACGGAAGAGGACACGCTCGCACCGGTGCCCCAGTTGTCGGCGCTCATCGCGGACTTGCCGTACATGTAGTCATGTAGTTGCCGGTCATGTAGAAATGGCCCGGGACGACGGTGGAGACGCCCATGGCCGTGGTGCAGTTGCTGCAGGAAGTGGTCGGGTTGATGAACCAGATGTGGTTGGACGGGGTCACCGGACCCGGCTTGTAGTAGTTGTTCAGGAAGTTGTATTTCCTGTAGTCGCCCGTGTTGTTGGCGCTTTCCCCGCCGTAGCAGGTATTGCCCTTCCAGTTGTACACGACGTTGTCCACGATGGACACGGGGCCCTTCTGCGTGGAGACGTAGTCGTGGTCTATGCGGGGATTGCGGCTGTCGTGATGCGCCAGGAGGTTGTGGTGGTAGGCCGCGTTGTTGCCGCCCCAGATGCCGCCGTAGCCGTGCGCGCCCTTGTCGTGGATGGAATTGCGCAGGCTCTCGGAGACGATGTTCCACTGGAAGGTGAAGTCCTTCATCCCGTAGAAGGAGGCGCATTCGTCGGTGCACCAGCTCACGGAGCAGTGGTCAATGATGATGTTGCTGTATTTCTCGTCGTGGGACATCACCTGCATCGCGTCGTCCTCGGTCTGGCGCTCGTCGCCCATGCGGCAGCGGATGAAGCGCACGATGACGTTGTTGGCGCTGATGCGGAAGGTGTAGTTCTTTATGCAGATGCCGTCGCCCGGGGCCGTCTGGCCGGCGATGGTGCAGTCGTCGCGGTTGATCTGGAGCTGGCTGTCGAGCGCGATGGTGCCGGCCACGTCGAAGACGATGATGCGCGGGTAGTTCTGGGTGCAGGCCCAGCGGAGGGAGCCCTCGCCGCTGTCTTCGAGGTTGGTGACGTGGAGGACCTTGCCCCCGCGTCCGCCGGTGGTCCACATTCCGCCGCCCTCTGCGCCCGGGAACGCCCTGGCAAGGCCGTCGGCCTCCTCGGCGGAGGAGATGAGCATCTTCTCGTAGAGGCCGTCGATGGGCTTGGGGGTGTCGGGATCCTCGGGCTCGTCCGGAGTGTCGGGGCCGGCCTTCTTCTCGGTGGTCCCTTCCACGTAGCCGCTCCAGGCGGAGACTGCCGTGCCCTTCAGGCTGCGGACCGCGAATTTATAGGCGGTGCCGTCCTCCAGGCCGTTCACCGTGACCGAAGTGCCCTTGACTGTGGAACTTGCGACCTGGGTGAGGCCTTTCAGGACCCTGTATCCATAGGAATCCGCTCCGTTCACGGCGCTCCACTCGAAACTGAGGGTGCTCTCCGTGCCTGCGGTGCATTTGACGGATGCCGGTACGGCCGGCGCGGTTTCTCCGCCTTCTTCGCTGCCGCCTCCGCCGTTTTCCGGCTTGTTGCAGCAGACGGGGCTCGCTCAGATAGTATGCGTAATCGCCCTTGCGCATGGTCTTGCCTCCGAGGCCGGCCACGGCGCAGCAGGCGTTCAGGTCCAGCAGCCCGTCTTCGTCCTCGCTGATGAACTGCCTGGTCACGTTCGCGTAGAGTTCCTTCGCATAGCCGAGTTCGGAGGCGTCGAGCGCACCGATGCGTATGCCCTTGAGCCAGGCGTATGAGAACATCGCCGAGCAGGTGGCCTCGAGGTAGTTGCCTTCACGGCCCGGCTGGTCGAGCACCTGGTACCACACTCCGGAATCGTGGTCCGCCCATTCGGGCAGTTCCCTGCAGATGGTCTGGAGGAGCGCTTCGAGGTCCTCGCGGCCTTCCACGTCCTTCGGAAGGATCTCCAGCACGTCCACGAGCGCCATGCAGTACCATCCCAGGGCGCGGCCCCAGCAGTGGGCCGACTGGCCGGTGGCGGGATCGCACCAGAACATGCTGCGGGACTCGTCCCAGGCGTGGCGGTAGAGCCCGGTCGCGGGGTCGTAGGTGTGCTCCGCGGCGGCTTTGAACTCGTTCACGATCTCCGCATATGCGGCGGCCTGCTCCTCTCCTTCGAGGTAGCGGGATGCGTACGTTGCATAGAACGGGCAGGACATGTAGACGCCGTCCAGCCATACCTGGTGCGGGTAGGCCTTCTTGTGCCAGAAGGCTCCGGCTTCCGTGCGCGGCTGGCCGTCGATCTGCTTCTTGAGCGTGTCCATCGCCATGCGGAACTTTTCGTCGCCCGTCTTGTCGTAGAGGTAGAAGAGGCTCACGCCGGGGCAGATGTGGTCCGTGCTGTACTTGTCCACGGAATAGGTCCTGATGCTGCCGTCCGTCTGCACGAGGGTGTCGTACCAAGCCCGTACATAATTGAAAATGTCCTCCCCGCCGTAGGTGTCGTATACGTCGAGGAAGGACTTGAGTTCCAGCCCTGTGGTGTAGTTCCACTTGTACTTGCCTTCGTTGAAGTCGAGCCGGCTGGCGTCCGTGCACCGCGCCATCTCCGAGCGGACCATCCGCTCGGACATCGCGGGTTCCTTCCGGGTGGAACAGGAGAACAGTGCGGCCGCGGCCGCAATCAGGATCAGTGCCTTCCGCATACCTACTCTTCGATGAGGTTCTTGACGTTGGAGGTTACGAGCGGCTTGCCGTCGGCTGCGTCGACGTCGACGTTCCTGAGGGTGACGTCCTCGCTCCAGCGAATCTCTATGCCCTTTTTCGCTGAAACGGTGCAGTCACTGATGTCGATGCCCTTCACCGGCATCTCGGGAAGTCCGTTGAAATACATCGCGCGGGCGGCTCCTGCGCACACCACGTTGCTTATATGGATGTCGCGGAACGAGGGGGTGGTCTCATCCACCGGGAATGCCGGTTCCGTGACGTTTCCGTCTTCACCTGCCGCCTCCACCGCCGACTTGCCCATGTAGAACAGGTCGAAGAGCAGGGCTTCGGTGACTATGTCGGTCATATATACGTTGTCTATCCAGATGCCTTCCACGACTCCGCCGCGGCCCCTCTTGCTCTTGAAGCGCAGGCCCACGTCGGTGCCGAGGAAACGGCAGTTGGACACCTTCACGTTCTGCACGCCGCCGCTCATCTCGGAGCCTACGACGAATCCGCCGTGGCCGTGATAGACCGTGCAGCCGTCCACGATGAGGTTCCTGGTGGGGATCCCGCGCCTGCGGCCGTCGGCGTCCTTGCCGGACTTGATGCAGATGCCGTCGTCACCGCAGTCGAAGGTGGAACCCACGAGCACGGTGTTGGTGCAGGATTCTATGTCTATGCCGTCGCCGTTCTGGGAATACTCCGGGTTGCGGACGGTTATGTTCTTGATGATCAGGTTCTCGCACATCAGCGGATGGATGTTCCAGGCCGGCGAGTTCTGGAAGAGGCAGTCCTCGAGGAGGACGTTGCGGCAGTTCCTGATGCTGACCATCACCGGGCGGAGGAAGCTCTTGATGAGGCTGTCCGGGAGGCTGGGGTCGGGGTCGTTCATGTTGGCGGTGGCGAGGGCGATCGCGTAGCCCTCGTCCGGATACCAGGTCATGCCGTCTTCGCTGAGGTATCCGCCGCACTTGAGCTTCGCCTTCCACTGGTCGGCGTTCATCTTGGTCTTCTTCACGGCGCGCCAGTCGTAGCCGCTGCCGTCGATGGTGCCGCCACCGGTGATGGAGATGTCGTGCGCCCCGTCGGCGTGGATGGGGGATTCGCAGCGCCTGGTGTCAAGCCCCTCGAATGAGGTGCGGATGACGGGATACAGGTCGCGGGAAGGATCGAAGACGATTATTCCTTCGTGCTTTATGTGCAGGTCGATGTTGCTTTTGAGCTCTATCGGACCGGTCTTCCAGATGCCCTCCGGAACTATGAGATGACCGCCGCCACGCTCTGATAACCAATTGATTGCGTCTTCGAATGCCTGGGTGTTGAGAACCACTCCGTTCCCGTTCCCGCCAAAGTCCAGAATGTTGGCTTCAAGGGCAGGAATGGCCGGTCTGGACACCATTTCCATCTCGAAAGGCAGGTTCTCGTACAATGCGTCGAACTCCCCCTTCCCGGAGCGGCAAGAAGTGATGCAAATAATTGATAATAAGCAAATTAGCAGTGTCGTAAGGCGGCTGTTGGTCATGCTTTCGGTTATTAGTGATTAACCACAAAGGTACGAATAATTATGCATTTTCAAAGAAAAATCAAAAAAATCGTGCCCGTTCACGGAAACCCTTGCAGGCAGTTTCGCGGAAAGCCGTTTTTTGCTAACTTTGTACTATGATAATCTGGAGGATACGGCGTGTCCGCAGGCCGCGGCGCAAACTCGCTGAGACGGAGGAGACCGAGGCGCTGCGCCGGGAGGCCCGCAAAGTGCTCCCGGTCCGTCTCGCCGAACTCGCCGCGGAGCACGGCTTCGAGTACAACCAGGTCCGCATCAAACACAACGTCTCCAACTGGGGAAGCTGCTCCTCCAAGGGCAACATCAACCTCAATCTCAACCTGATGCGCCTGCCGGAACACCTGCGGGACTACGTGATGCTCCACGAACTCTGCCACCTCCGCCACCTCGACCACGGCCCCGCCTTCCAGGCCCTCCTCGCCTCGCTCTGCCCGGACCACCGCGAGTGCCGCCGTGCGCTGAGGGAGTACAAATTGATATGAATCAAACCGATACTGATATGAAAATAGGAATCTGCAGCGACCACGCCGGCCTCGACTACAAGACCAGGCTGATCAGTTACCTCCTCGGAAAGGGATATGAAGTGGTCAATTTCGGCACCGACAGCACCGACAGCTGCGACTACCCGGATTTCGCCCATCCGCTCGCAAATGCGGTGGCAGCCGGGGAAGTGGACGGCGGGATCGCGATCTGCGGCACCGGCAACGGTATGGCCATCACGCTCAACCACCACAAGGGCATCCGCGCCGGCCTTGCCTGGAACACCGCCGTGGCCGCTCTGGTGAAGGAGCATAACAATGCCAACGTGCTCGTGCTCCCGGCCCGTTTCGTGAGCTATGCGATGGCCAATGCCTGCGTGCGCACCTGGCTCGCCACCCCGTTCGCCGGCGGCCGCCACCAGCGCAGGATAGACAAGATCGAGGCATAGCGTTGGAACCGTTCTCGCATAACATAGAAGACTACCCGGAAGGCATCGTCCTGCCGGTTGACAAGCCATACCGCTGGACTTCCGCCGACGTCATCCGCAAGCTCAAGTTCGCGGCCATCCGGCATTTCGGCAAGAAGAAGCTCAA
>CADAFW010000065.1:3651-11918 GCA_902787295.1 uncultured Bacteroidia bacterium | reverse complement strand
AGGGGGAACACGGCGTCGGACACGATGTGGATGCCGCAGAAGGAGTACCTGCGGTATTTGGAGGGGTCGAAATCCGGCCAGGGGCTCTTCACCTCGCCGGTACGGACATTGGTCCATCCCACCAGCTGCATGTCGTCGTCGAAGAGGAGATAGCGGTCCGCCTCCTTGTCCACCAGCAGCAGCGTGGCGAGCGAGCCGGGGTTGTCCTGCGAGAGGAACCAGCGCACGTCCAAGTCGCTGAGTATGTCTGCGTTATGCACGAGGAAACGGCCGTCCAGCAGGCTGCGTGCGTGCTTTATGCCGCCGCCCGTCTCCAGCGGTTCGTCCCCGTCTTCCACGGACACCCGCACGTCCACCCCGAAATCGTGGCCAGCCACGAAATCCACTATCTGCCCGGAGAGCCAGCAGGCATTCACCACGAATCCGGAGATCCCGGCATCGCGGAGTTTCACCAGCACCCTTTCCAGCATGGGGACGCCGCCCACGGGCACCAGCGCCTTGGGCATCCTGTCGGTGATGGGGCGCAGCCGGGTCCCGAGGCCGGCGGCGAAGATCAGGGCTTTCATAACTCGATCTTGAGGCCGGGCATTATCGTGCTGCCGTCCCATTCCGTGCAGAGTCGGCGGAGCACCTCGGTGAGGTAGGGATAGCGGTTGAACGGCGTGTCGGTGAGTTCACGGATGCAGCCAAGCGCGGTGGGAATACAGTCCAGGAATATCTGCTTGCGCTCCACCAGCCCGCGGAAGCCGTAGGCACCGAACTCCTGCAGCAGGCGGACCAGGGTGATGAGGCGGTAGCGCTCATAGAATTCCTCCTCGTCCACTTCGCGGAATTCGCGGAGGGCGTCGATATAGACCTTCTCCAGTTCCCTGCGCATCTCAGCGGAGAAATGGGTACCGGCGTTCCAGAGGAAGGAGGCGAGGTCGTACTGCACGGGGCCCCGGCGGCCGCCCTGGAAATCGATGAAGCACGGCTGCCCGCCGCGGATCATCACATTGCGTGCCTGGAAGTCCCGATACATGAAGGTATCTCCCTCATAATCAAGGGAATCTGCGCACAGGCGGTCATAGTCGTCCTGGAGCTTGATCTCGTCGAAACCGAGTCCGGTGAACTTCAGGAAATCGTATTTGAAGTAGTTGATGTCGAAGTTGACCATGCGGGCATTGAACTCGCGGTCCGGGAAGCATACGCCCCAGTCCAGGCCGTCCCCCACCTTGAACTGGATGGACGGCAGCACCTTCATCACGGCCTTCAGCCAGCCCATCTGCTCTTCCCCGTACCGGCCGGAGGCGATGCAGGGGCCGAGGAGTTCGAAGAGTTGCCCGTCGCCCAGGTCTTCCTGGATGTAGGCCATGCCGTCGGGAGAGACGCCGTAGACCTCCGGAGCGGCGAGCCCGTGGGCCCGGAAAGACTCGTCGATGGTGAGGAAGGCCTTGTTTTCGGCATAGTTTGTGCCGATGCAGCCAATCACGACACCGCCGGCGCCGTTCATCCTGTAGTACTTGCGTGCACTGCCCGAAAGCGGCAGCAGGGTGGCCTCCGTCGGATCGGATCCGGCGAAATTCCGATAAAGAACGTTCAATCTTTGCATAGCAAGGACAAATTTATCCCTTTTTTGGGGATTGTCAAAAAACGCGTAAATTTGTAGGATATATAAATGAAAGTATCCAGCCGCATATGGTTCCCGATAGCCGTGTTGAGCATCCTCACCGCGGGCATCATCGGCGCAGCCACCCCTCCGAAGAAGGGCAGGCCCCAGAAAAAGGCCATGCCTCCGGACACCGTGCTGTACACGGCCGACGCCTACCGGCTCAACCGCAAGCTGGACCTCGAGACCATCAGGATAGCCGACAGCCTGCTGGACGCGGGAGAAGACCTCGCGGAGCAGGCCGCGGACACCGTGAAGCGGCTCACCGCAAGGGACACCATCAAGCCCCCGGAGGAACTGCGCTGGTCGGATCCGTTCCGTTTCAAATACTATGTCGCGCTCGTGGACTCGGCCACCCACGTCCTGGTCAGGGACTCCCTCAGGCACACTTCCGACTCCCTCAGAAAATCAGCCAACGTCCTCTGGGATAAATACATAGCCGTTTCCGACTCGCTCGGCCAGAATGAGGCCCGGCCGGATTCCATGATCTATGCCGCGGAGGACCTCAGGGCGAGGATGGACTCCCTGGACTGGAGGAAAATAGACTCCATCTACTTCGCCGACTCCGCCGCCGTGGCGAAGGCAGCCTTCGAGGCCTGGTACAACTCCCTCTCGCCCAAGGAAAGGCGCAGGTACGACAAGGAGAAGATGCTGCCCATCAAGATGCACATCGCGGACAGCATCAGGAGGGCCAAGGAAGATGCCAAGGCAAAGAAAGACAGCATCATCAAGGCGACTCCTCGCGTGATCGAAAGTTTCGCGCTGCCGGATTCGATGTACTTCAGCAGGATGGTGGTCTGGAACACCGAACCCGAGTTCCACCAGATCAGGCCCGTCCACTACGACACGACCTTCAACTACCGTTTCCACGACTACCCTTGGAAGCATAAGGACGTGAACGCCAACTGGTTGGGCGTGTCGGGATCACCGGTGCAGTACTACAACTTCCTCAACCGCCAGGGCGACGAAGGAGTGGATTTCTACAACGCCCTGGAGCCCTGGAGCTACAACGTCAGGACCGTGCAGCACTTCAACACGAAGGTGCCCTACACCGAGCTCTGCTACTTCGGCACCCTGCTGGCCGCCGACGCCAAGGAATCCGACAACCTGCACATATTCACCACCCAGAACATCACCCCGGCCCTCAACTTCAGCCTCATGTTCGACCGCTTCGGCGGCGGCGGAATGCTGGACAACGAGATCACCAAGAACAAGAATTCGGTGGTGGACGTGAACTACATGGGCAAGCGCTACATGATGAACGCCGGATTCATCCACCACAACGTCAGCCGCGAGGAGAACGGCGGCGTCGCGGACAGGATGTGGGTCAGGGATACGACCGTGGAGGCGCGTGAAATGCCCGTAACCCTCTCCGACGCAAGTTCTTCCACGAAGAAGAACACCTTCTATCTGGAGCAGCAGCTCAGCATCCCGTTCAACTTCATCTACGAGATGCGGGCACGGCACGACACCACCTTCTACTTCAACGCCGACTCCCTGGACAAGGACCTCACCACCGCATTCATAGGACACAGCTCCGAATACAGCACGTACTCCCGCCTCTACAAGGACAACATCCCCACATCCAACAAGATTGCGCGGGCCTTCTACAACGACAGTTTCCGCCTGGACCCCACGTCGTCCTACGACTCGCTCGGCGTCAGGAAACTGGAGAACAGGGTGTTCGTGCGTTTCCAGCCCTGGTCCAGCCATTCCCTCATCAGCAAGGTGGAAGGCGGTATAGGCGACCGCTACCTGCAATACTTCGACAGCACTTCCCTGCGGCCGGCCAAGCACGTGGAGAACTCCGTTTTCCTCTATGCCGGCGCCGAAGGAAAGTTCCTGGGCTTCCTGAACTGGGATGCCAAGGCGGACTACACGCTGCTGGGCTACAATTTCGGCGACCTCGGCATCGAGGGCAACGCGGACATGCATTTCTACCCGTTCCGCAAGGCGCGCCGCAGCCCGCTGTCCGTCTCCGCCCACTTCGAGACCACCCTCCGCGAGCCGAACTACTACCAGAAGGTGATGAACGTCAACCACTTCGGCTGGGACAACGAATTCGGCAAGATTTCCACCACCAAGATCCGCGGCAACGTGTCCGTCCCGCACTGGGGTACCGCCGTGGACGTGGGCTACTCCCTGCTCGCGAACAACGTCTACTACGACTCGCTCGGCATAGCCAGGCAGAACGCCAAGGCGATGAGCGTGCTGTCCGCGGCGCTCACCAAGAATTTCGCGATAGGACCGCTGCACCTGGACAACACGGCGCTGCTGCAGTTCTCCTCCAGGCAGGACATCGTCCCCGTGCCAACCCTGGCCCTCAACGCGCGCTGGTACTTCCAGTTCGTGGTCCAGTGGGACGAGTCCAAGACCAACAAGGTGATGGAGATGCAGATAGGCGCGGACGCCTACTACAACACCAAGTGGTACGCCCCGCGTTACAACCCCAACATAGGCGTGTTCTACAACCAGCGCGAGGAGTTGTACAACAACGGCCCCTGGTTCGACCTCTTCATCAACATCCAGTGGAAGCGCGCCTGCCTCTTCATCAAGTACCAGAACGCCGGAAAGGGCTGGCCGATGAAGAAATTCGACTACTTCAGCTCCGACCGCTACATCATCACCCAGAACGGCACCGACGGCCTCAAGCTGGGCCTCTACTGGCCATTCTATACCGAGCCGGGCACCGGGAAGAGCAGCGGCGGAAGTTCTAAAGGCGGCAGGCGATGAGACAGGACGGCGCAAGTAAAGTCGCCTTCGTGACTACCCTGGTGCTGATCCTCGCCTCCTTCGTCTATTTCAATTTCAGGGCCCGCAAGGAACAGAGGGAATCCGGCCTGCAGGCCAACGTGGTGCACGCCGTCATAGAACTCGGCAGCTACACGGACACCTCCAGGGCCCTCATCATAGGCTACAACTACGACCTCCTGAAGCAGTTCGCATCGGACAACGATATCAACCTGGACGTCCAGGTCTCCCGCCGCTCCCGGAACGGGCTGGATTCGCTCCTGCGCAGCGCGGTGGACATCCTGGTCATCCCTTACGAGGACTCCCTGGTGATAGACAGCGCGCTGGTGTCCATCCCTGTGGACAGCAACACCGTATGGGTGGTGCGGCACGACTGGGAGCAGGAGCTCGAGCAGCTCAACGGCTGGATAGCGGCGCTTTACGACAATCCGGACTACGACCGCAGGCGAAACAGCTACATGAAGGTGTACTCCCCTTTCAGGAGCGGCCGGCGCAGGAGCCTTTCTCCTTACGATTCGCTCATACGGCACGCCGCCGACTCCATCGGCTGGGACTGGAAGATGCTGGCCGCGGTGATCTACCACGAGTCCAACTTCCACATCGAGGCCAAGTCCTACCGCGGGGCGCGCGGGCTGATGCAGATGATGCCTTCCGCAGCCGCCAACTTCGGGGTCACGGACATGCTGGACCCGGCGCAGAACATCCGCGCAGGAGCCAGGTACCTGAGCATGCTCGGCTCCCGCTACTCGGGAATTGCCGAGAACAGGCTTGAAAAGGAGAAATTCGCACTCGCGGCCTACAACGCCGGGGGCGGACGCATAAAGGACTGCATCGCATTCGCACGGGCGCAGGGCATAGACCCGCACTGCTGGGACGACCTGGTGCAGGTGATCCCGATGATGAGGGATTCCGCGAACGTGGCGCAGGTGCCCGAGGTCAGGCTCGGGGTGTTCCAGGGTTATGAAACATTGAGTTACGTGGAGACGGTGATGGCCGTCTACAACGAATTCTGCAGGATTATACAATGATGAAGGCTGAAGGATTCATAGCGCAGAAAATAAGGTTCAAGGGGCGGCTGTCGGCCGTCGCCATAGCCATTTCGTTCTTCGTGATCATCATCGCCGTGGCCATCTCCGGCGGCTTCAGGCACGAGATACGCAAGGGCGTGGCCTCCATCACCGGGGACATCGTGCTCACCAGCCCGTCCACCGGCTACTACGGCGAAGACAATCCCATCAGCGCCACTCCTTCCTATATGGACCGCCTCCTGGAAGTCAAAGGCGTGGAGAGCATCTCCCCCGCCGTCTACCGCGCCGGCATTGTCCGCGCCGGCAGCGACATACACGGGGTAATGATCAAGGGAACGCCCGACTATGCCGACACCACCACCCTCGGCGTCAGCGTGCCGCGCAGGCTCGCGGACCTGCTCCGGCTGAAGGAAGGCGACCCCATGCTGACCTACTTCGTGGGCGAGCGCGTGAAGGTGCGCAAATTCATCGTCAGCAGCATCTACGACAGCCTCATCGACTATGACGAAACCCTCATCGTGCACGCCAGGATGTCGGATCTCCAGCGCCTCAACGGCTGGGACTCCGACCGGGTGTCCATACTCGAAGTCGGGCTGGACGACCGCCGCCGCAGCGATGCGGAGATACGCGGCATCAGCCACGAGATAGGCGGCATATCCCTGAACTGCGCAGGCGAGGATGAGGACGTGCTGGTGGCGACCGCCGCGGTGGACCGCTATTCCACGCTGTTCGACTGGCTGAACCTCATCGACTTCAACGTCGGGGCGATCCTGATACTGATGACCATCGTGGCCGGATTCAACATGATCTCCGGACTGCTGATCCTGCTGTTCCGCAACATCTCCACGATAGGCACGCTGAAGGCGCTGGGAATGACCGACAAAGGCATCGCGGGCGTATTCCTGAGGGTGAGTTCGAGGATAGTGCTCATAGGAATGGCGGCCGGCAACGCGCTGGCGCTGCTGTTCTGCCTCATCCAGGGAAGCACACACCTCATCCGGCTCAACCCGGAGAACTATTTCGTTTCCTTCGTGCCGGTCAAGGTGGATCTGCTGTCGGTTCTGGCGGCGGATGCGGCAGCCTTCGCGGCGATAATGCTACTGCTGCTCATCCCTTCGATGTTCATTTCGAAGATCGACCCTTCTGAGACTGTAAAGTCTGAATGATCTCCAGGTTCTTCTTGGCGGCGTAGTCGTCCGGATTGAGTTTCAGGGCTTTCTTGTAGAACTTGGACGCCTTCTTGCTGTTCTGCCTGGCAACGAGCCAGTAGGTCCCGATGTTGCTGACGAAAGCCGGATTCTTCGGATACAGCTTGGACATCCTTTCGGACACCGCGAGGAAGTGCTCGTATGAATTCGGCGAGCCGACGGTGAAGAAATTGTAGCAGTATTCCTGCACTATCCCCACGAAAGTATCCTCATCCACGGGCTCTCCCATATAGGTCCACGCCGGATGCTCCGCCTGGTTACGGTCTATGATCCTGTCCAGTTCCAGCCTGGCCATGTCCGGGCTGTCCTTTTCGTAGGTGAACAGGGACGATATCTTCAGCAGGCGGTACTCCAGCTCGTCCGGATACAGGCTCACGGCCTTGTCTATGGCCTTGGAAGCGAGCGCGAACTCGGCGTCGTCGAAGAACTCCTCGCGGAAATAGTTCACGTCGCGGCCGAGGGAGTCCTTGAGCGTGAGAACCGGCTTCTGGCCCAGGAACCTGGTGCGGTCCTTGACCTCCATCTTCTCGCTGCGGCCCTTCTCATAATGATAGTGGAAGCGCGCCTTGAGCATTTCGCCGTCTTCGGGGGCCACCCGTTCCCATTTGTCGAGAATGTTCTCCACGCCCACTCCGGCGTATCCGAGAGTCTTCACCTGGCGCTCGTACTGGCCCTTGTAGAATTCGGGGGTCATCTGTGCGAAGGCGCAGGCACAGGAAAGAATGGCGATCAAGCAGAATAACCTTTTCATATATCCATCAATATCCTCCGTCCGTTGGGATGGAGATTGTTGCAACGGCGGCCGAGATTCTTGACGAATCCCAGCGGAATGCCGTCATAATTCACGGTGTTGTAGCCCATAGGGGCATCCGGGAGCACTATCGTGTCACGGTGCAGGAAATGGAGCGCGGTCTTCAGGTCCACTTCCGCCGCGGGATAGGCCGCCGGGTCGTATTCCAGGCTCAGGGCCCAGTCCGGATCGGGAACAAAGTCCGTGCCCTTGCGTACGCCCTTCACCACCCCGCTCCTTACCGGACGTATCACCTCGGCAAGCGCCCGGGCGGCGGCATCGGACGAAGCCGCAGAAGCGTTCCGGGATGCAGGGGCGCCGGAAGTCTTGCGCATCGCGCCGACCCATTGGCCCTCCCCGGGCACCTCTCCGACTTTCAAGAGGTTGCCGCAGGAAGTGAGGCGTACGCCGGATTCCGGGAATTCGTCTTCCGGGGGGATGACCTCCCCGCCGAGCTCTTCCGCCGCCCAACGGAGGTTGGCGTCGTTCTCGGCATCCTCATAGGTGCAGGTGCTGTAAACCAGGATTCCGCCTTCGCGCAGGGCCGGCCAGACGTCGGCGAGAATGCGCTTCTGCCTTGCTGCACAGAGAGTTACCACCGCCGGGCTCCATTCGGCCTCGGCGCGGGGGTCCTTGCGGAACATCCCCTCCCCGCTGCACGGCACGTCGGCCACTATGATGTCGAAGAAGCCGCCGAGCCGGGCGAATGCCACCGGATCAGCGGAGGTCACGGCCACGTTCGGATCGCCCCATCGGGCCACGTTGTCGTCCAGCACGCGCACGCGCTCCTTCATCACTTCGTTGCTCACGAGCAGGAATCCGTCCCCGCAGGCTTCCCGGAG
>CADAFW010000065.1:0-3601 GCA_902787295.1 uncultured Bacteroidia bacterium | reverse complement strand
GCGTCCGTGCGGGCTCCAGGGCACCGGCGCCGCACCTTCCGCGACGATGAGCGGATGGCGCGGAAGCTTGAAGGGGTTGAGCCTTACTGAGACGGAGGCCTCCTGCGTCATAGCGTATCGGGCATATCCGGCATCCTGCCCTCGGAGGCGCCCACGAGGCCGTCGACTATCTTGTCGAGGGCTTCCTGGAGTTTGCCGCCAAGCATGGCCTTCATCATGAAACTGAGGTTGGCGTCCAGGTCTATGCTGAAATCGGTCCTGCCGGGGATGGAGGATTCCTCGAAGTGAAGCACTGCCACGAATTCCACCGGGGACTCGGAACTGCCGAGCCTGATGAGGCTGTACGGCTGCCTGTCGTCCACCCTCACGCCTATGGTGAAGCCCTGGACGACGGCCCTGAGGTTGTCGAAGTCTGCCGTCACGCTGCCCTGCAGGTTGGCGGGGAGCATCTGTGTGAAATTGCGCAGGTCGGTGAAGGCCATATAGAGTTCTTCACGTCTTCTGGCCACCTGCCCGTGCTTGCTTGAGTAATGCGCCGTCATATAGCGGAATTTTATATCTTTGCGCAAAGATAGCAAAATAATCATGCACAGGATATACTTCGAGAAGCGCTGCATCATCATCTGCGAGCCCGGCGACATGGCCCTTTCGGATCCCAACGCGGTGGAGTTCCACATAGGCGAAATCCTGGACCTGCACACGCTGGTGGCAATGTTCGAAGCGTCCGAATCGCTGAGCCGCATCTACATCCCGACCGAGGATACGGAGCTCACCTACCGCCGGCTCTGCGCCGAGTTCAGGGAGGTTACCGCTGCCGGAGGACTGGTGGCCAACCGCAGGGGCGATTTCCTGCTCATCAACCGCGGAGGCCTCTGGGACCTGCCTAAGGGGCACCGCGAGGAGGGAGAGGACGTCAGGGTGACCGCCATCAGGGAAGTGCAGGAGGAGACCGGCGTGGACCAGCTGGAACTGCAGGACCTCATCTGCATCACGGACCATTGCTATCTCCGTGGCGGGGTTTGGTACCTGAAGCACACCTGGTGGTATAACATGCTCTATACCAATCCGGTAGACCTCACCCCGCAGCGCGAGGAAGACATCTCCAAGGCGGCCTGGGTTGCTAAATCCAGCCTCCCGCCCTTCCTGAAGAACACCTATCCTTCGATCATCGAGGTCTTCCGGGAAGCGAAAGTTTAGGGTTCCGCCCTGTACGTCTTGCCGGACTACTCTGTGACGGGACGGACTGAAAGCCCGTAGTAGCGGTGGATGAGGCTCCTGCTGAATTCGCCGGAACCGATCTTCACAGTCCACGTGTTTTCCGGGGAGCTCGTATAGAGGGATGAAGACCAGTAGTTGCCGAAGGAATCTGCATTGTAGAGCATAGAAACATACCAGAGACCAGCGGCGGGAAGGAAGATGCTGTTGCCGTTGGGGGCTGTGACCAAACTTCCGCTCACTCCGTTCCGGGTGGTCCAGGTCCAGGTGCAGCCAGTCCTTAACTCCGTCCACTCTGCATCCGTCGGCATACGCCAGGTCCCGCCCCAATTAACGTACGCGGCATCATCCTCAAGATCAAGCGTCGCCTTACCTCCTTCACCAGTGAAATATTTGGTAAATGAATTGCCGTCCCTGTTCGGGCTATCAAGATAAGTGCTCCAACTATAATCGGTTTTCGTTGCCGTCTCACCCCAAGCGAAGTAATCGCCATATTCTGAACTATCCAAAGCACCAACATTACAGGAGGCCCATTTGACACTTAAGCCCAAATCAACGGCTTCAATGACTGATACCGGGTAATCCCCTATCGGCCTTATCCTGTCAGCATATTCGCTCCAGTTCGTTTGGCTTTTATACATCTCCACCATGTCGGCAGGGACATACAAATAGGTGTAATCCTTGACAAACGAATTTGCGGCTATTGTCACAGGAGTATTGGAAGGTATTATCAAATGACGCAGATTTCCGAAGGCATGGTCGCCTATCGTCGTAACCGTCGAAGGAAGTTCCAGCGAATAGTTATTGCCGGCAAAACTGCAGCCGCTGAACGCATACTGCCCGATGGACTGCAGATTATCCGGGAAGGCAATGCTTGCAAGGGCGGTGCAGTTCTGGAAGCAATAGTTCGGCAGACTCGGCAGATAGGACGGAAGCGACACAGTCATAAGGGATGAGCAGCCGTTGAATGCATAAGCACCGAGGTTCACCCCGCTGGGGATCGCAATGGAACCGAGGGCCGTGCAATTGCTGAACGCATAGCTCCCAATTGACACCAGGCCGGAAGAAAGCGTAACAGAAGACAGGGCGCCGCAGTTCTGGAACGCAGCATTGCCGATGCTCCTGAGCCCGGAAGGCATTTCAACCCCGACCAAGGCATCGCAACCATCGAACGCCTTGTTCCCGATTGAGGTGACGCCAGAAGGGAGCGCGAGCGTATTCAGGGAATCGCATTCACGGAAACAGAAATTCGGGATGGCCGTGATTCCCTCGGGAAGGGTGATATCAGAAAGCACCCTACACCCATCGAAGCAAGATGACGGAAGGCTTGTCAGCCCGGAAGGAAGTACCACAGACTCCAGCGATGTGCAATTCCGGAAACTGCCGAGAGTTGTGATGAACTCCGGAATCGTTATACTCTTCAGATTCGAAAGGCCGTCAAAAACTCCGCTGGTGGAGGTCACTCCCGTGAAATACCGGATTTCGTCGAAGCTCGTCACGGTATTCCAGTCGGTGAACAACCCTGTCAGGCTCGTCGCCGCAGCCGCCTCCGCATATGACACTTCCCCGTCGCCGCTGGTGTCAAACTTCTCCACGCAGGCAGACTTCGCTACGGGGTCCGCGAACTGGATGTTGCCAGAGCTACCCGATCCGCTGCCCTTGACGGGACGGACTGCCCTGGCTCCATAACGGCCGACAGCGTACAACCCCAATGTATCTCCGTCAAAAACAACGCTCCAGCCCCATCTGGAGATACTCTCATAAAGCGAAGACGACCAATAGAAGCCGCCGGTTTCCTGCCTGGTAAATATGTCATGGTCGCGATTGCCAACGGCAGGGAGGAAGATAGACTTATCGGTATAGCCAGCCTTCTTGCTCGTGACGAGATATCCATTTACTCCGTTATACCGGGTCTTCACCCAAGAGCAATTATCCGGATCCAGCAGTTCTGCCCATTCTTCCTTTGTCGGCATACGCCAGTCGTCACCAAGAGTAACGTGGGCGATATCATCTTCCGGATCAAGGACAGTCTTGTTGTCTGGAGCGCCCTCGCCGGACCAATGTGAAGCATGTGCCGAAAGAATATATTTCGTCCAACCGGTGATATTGCTGGTTCCCGTATGATAAGGGCAATTGTCCCAATCGAGATAAATGCTTGTGCTTGTAACGTCGGTCAGGCCAGCCCACTGGTAATGCCCTCCGGCTTCTTCAGGCCAGTTTGCTCCGATATTGCAAGAACCCCAATTGACTGACAACCCCAGATCCACGGCATCCTGCGACAGGAAAGCCAGCCCGTCATCAGCATTGGCAAGGCTTCCGAAGATACCGCGCTTGATTGTGACAGGGTTTGTGGAAGTGCGCGTTGCATATTCGGACTCCTTGTAGA
>CADAFW010000064.1 GCA_902787295.1 uncultured Bacteroidia bacterium | reverse complement strand
CCCGCCACCGGCATAGGCCTGAAGATAGGCGTGTACGAGCCGGGATCCGTGCTCAACATCCTTTACCAAGGAGTGCAGCAGGGATGGTATCCCCCGCTGATCTTCCTCGGGATAGGCGCGATGACCGATTTCTCCGCGCTCATCTCGCAGCCCCGGCTGGTGCTGATAGGCGCGGCCGCGCAGATGGGCATCTTCGGAGCCTACATCCTCGCCCTGGCGATGGGCTTCCTGCCCAACGAGGCCGGTGCGATAGGCATCATCGGCGGCGCGGACGGCCCCACCGCGATCTTCCTGAGCTCGAGGCTGGCGCCGGAACTGATGGGCGCGATAGCCGTGTCCGCATATTCCTACATGGCGCTCGTGCCCGTGATCCAGAAACCCATTATGCTGCTGCTGACCAGCAAGAAGGAGCGCCTGATACGCATGCCCGCCCCCCGCAAGGTCAGCCAGCGCGAGAAGATCATATTCCCCGTCGTGGGATTCATCTGCACGGCATTCATCGTCCCCAGCGGCCTGCCCCTGCTCGGCATGCTCTTCTTCGGCAACCTCCTGAAGGAATCCGGAGTGACCAAGCGCCTCGCCAACACCGCCAGCGGCCCGCTCATCGACGTGATGACCACCCTCATAGGACTCACCGTGGGAGCATCCACCCAGGCCGACGTCTTCCTCAGCCCCCGCTCGCTGAAGATCTTCGGTCTCGGACTGCTCTCGTTCGTCATAGCCACCACCTGCGGAGTGCTCTTCGTCAAGCTGATGAACCTCTTCTGCAGGGAAGGCCACAAGATCAACCCGCTCATCGGCAACGCAGGAGTGTCGGCAGTACCCGATGCCGCACGCGTGTCCGAGACCGTGGGACTGGAAGCCGACCCGGAGAACCACCTGCTGATGCACGCGATGGCGCCCAACGTGGCGGGCGTGATAGGCTCCGCGGTGGCGGCCGGAATACTGCTTGGATTCCTGGGGTAAAACATTGATAATCATATAATTCAGTAATCATATTTGACATGTCCAACAAATTGCAGGAGCTCACAGACAAGCTCTACACGGAAGGCCTGACAAAAGGAAAGGAAGAAGGCGCACGCATCCTCGAAGAAGCGAGGCAGCAGGCGGAAGAGACCGTAGCCAACGCAAGGATGCGGAAGACCTCAAGGCGAAGGTCGATTCCGACCTCAAGATGGCATCGGCACAGTGCCTGCAGGCCACGAAGAAGGATATCGAGAACGTCCTCGTATCAAGCATCAGCACCGACGCGGTGAAATCGGCTCTCGCCGATCCGGATTATCTCAAGAAGATCATCAGCGCGGTGGCGGAGAAGTTCAGCGCAAGCGAAGCCACCGACCTGGCGCTCGTGCTGCCCGAGAAACTCAAGGCCGAGCTCGAGCCGTGGGTGAAGGGCGAACTCGCCAAGTCGCTCGGCAAGGGCGTCAGCGCAAGTTTCAGCAAGAAGGTCGCAGGCGGCTTCACGGTAGGTCCCAAGGACGGAAGCTATTTCGTCAGCCTCACCGACGAGACCTTCCGCGAACTGATCGCCGAGTATCTGCGTCCGGTCACGAGGAAACTTCTTTTCGGATAGTCCCCCGATGAACAATTACGAATATATAATTGCGTCCCTCCCCGTCCTGAGCGAGGGTTCCGCGGGAAAGGTGGATGCCGACGACCTCGTGGCGGAGATACGCGGCCACCTGAGCTCCAGGGACAACGCGCTGATGGACCTCCTGCTGGAGGGCTACGGGGACGGCACGCAGGACGCAGAGTTCTACAGGCGGGCCCTGGGCAGTTCCAACGGCTTCCTCCGCAGGTTCTTCGAATACGACCTCGCGGTCAGGAACGCCAAGGTGGACTACCTGAACCGCGCCCTCGGGCGTCCGGAAGGAATGGACAAGGTGGTCCTCGGCGAGGAAGAGCCCGACTTCGACGGCCGGGCCGAGGTGGACGCCGTGCTGAACGGCAGCGACATACTCGCGAGGGAGCGCGGCCTGGACGACCTGATGTGGCAGGAGATAGACGAACTCACCCGGATGGACGTGTTCGACATCGAGGCCATACTGGGATTCACGGCCAAGCTCAAGATAATCGACCGCTGGAACAAGCTCGACCCGGAGACGGGACGCGAGCTGTTCCGCAAACTCGTGGATGAAATAAGAAAAACAAGATAGACATAATGAAAAGTACAGGAAAGGTAATCGGCATCGTGTCCAACCTCGTGACGGTGGAGACCACCGGTCCCGTGGCCGAGAATGAACTCTGCCACATCCGTCTGGGCGGCACGGACCTTCTCGCCGAAGTCATCAAGGTGACAGGCAACAGGGCCTCGGTGCAGGTGTTCGAGAGCACCCGCGGCCTCAGGAACGGCGATAGCGTGGAATTCCTCGGCAAGATGCTCGAGGCAACCCTCGGCCCCGGTCTTCTGGAGAGCTCCTACGACGGACTCCAGAACGACCTCACCACAATGGAAGGCGTATTCCTCAAGAGAGGTGAATACACCGACCCGCTCGACCACAAGAAGATATGGGACTTCACCCCGCTCGCAAAACCCGGCGACACCGTCTGCGCCGCAGACTGGCTGGGCAGCGTGAAGGAAGGCTGGCTCGACCACAAGATTATGGTACCGTTCTCGTTCAAGGGCACATACACCGTCAAGGAAGTGGCTCCTGCGGGACAATATAACATAGACCACGTCATCGCTGTCCTCAAGGACGAGGAAGGCGCCGACGTGAACGTGACGATGGTCCAGAAATGGCCCGTCAAGGTGGCCATCAAGGGCTACAAGGAGAAGCCGCGCCCGCAGAAGATAATGGAGACCGGAGTCCGCGTGATCGACTCTTTCAACCCCATCGCGGAAGGCGGTACCGGATTCATCCCGGGTCCTTTCGGATGCGGCAAGACCGTGCTCCAGCACGCAATCGCCAAGCAGGGAGAATGCGACATCGTGGTGATGGCGGCCTGCGGAGAGCGTGCCAACGAGGTAGTGGAGATCTTCACCGAGTACCCCGAACTCATAGACCCGCACACCGGACGCAAGCTCATCGAGCGTACCGTGATCATCTGCAACACCTCCAACATGCCCGTCGCCGCCCGTGAGGCATCGGTCTACACGGCCATGACCATCTGCGAGTACTACCGCGCGATGGGACACAGGTGCCTGCTCCTCGCCGACTCCACCTCCCGCTGGGCACAGGCCCTCAGGGAGATGTCCAACCGTATGGAGGAACTTCCGGGCGCAGACGCGTTCCCGGTGGACCTTTCGGCCATCATCTCCAATTTCTATGCACGCGCGGGAATGGTCGTCCTCAACAACGGGCAGACCGGTTCGGTCACCTTCATCGGTACCGTCTCCCCTGCCGGAGGAAACCTCAAGGAACCCGTCACGGAAGGCACCAAGAAGGCCGCCCGCTGCTTCTACGCACTGGAGCAGAACCGCGCCGACCAGAAGCGCTATCCGGCCGTCAACCCCATCGACTCCTATTCCAAGTACCTCGAATATCCCGAGATCCAGGCCTTCCTCGAGCAGAAGTTCGAGCGCGGCTGGGTGGAGAAGGTCCTCAAGGCCAAGAACCTCGTCCGCAGGGGCAAGGAAATGGCCGACCAGATCAACATCCTCGGCGACGACGGCGTGCCGATGAGCTACCACGAGACCTTCTGGAAGAGCGAGCTCATAGACTTCGCGTTCCTGCAGCAGGATGCGTTCGACGCCATCGACGCCGTGTGCCCGCTCGAGCGCCAGAAGTTCATGCTGAACCTCATCCTCGGCATCTGCGACCGCTCCTTCGAGTTCGAGGACTACGAGAAGTGCCGCGAGTACTTCAAGAAAGTCATCAACTGCCTCCGCCAGATGAACTACTCCGAGTGGCAGAGCGAAAGCTTCAATTCCTACCGCGAACAGTTAAACCAGCTTCTTTCATAATATGGCAGCAAAAGCATATCAGCGCACATACACGCAGCTCCAGGCCATCACCAAGGCCACCGTGTCACTCAAGGCAACGGGAGTTGCAAACGACGAGCTTGCCACTGTGAACGGCAAGCTGGCACAGATAGTCAAGACCAAGGGCGACCTCGTGACCCTGCAGGTATTCGCAGGCACCGAGGGCATCCCCACCGATGCCGAGGTCTCCTTCCACGGAGCGCCCCCTACCCTCAAGGTGAGCGACCAGCTCGCAGGCCGCTTCTTCAACGCCTACGGCACCCCCATCGACGGCGGTCCGGAGGTGGAAGGCGAGGAGCGCGAGGTGGGCGGACCTTCCGTCAACCCCTACAAGCGCCGCCAGCCGAGCGAACTCATCCCTACCGGCATCGCCGGCATCGACCTCAACAACACGCTCGTGTCCGGACAGAAGATCCCGTTCTTCGCAGACCCTGACCAGCCGTACAACCAGGTCATGGCAGACGTGGCCCTCCGCGCCGACGTGGACAAGATCATCCTCGGCGGAATGGGCCTTTCCAACGACGACTACCTCTTCTTCCGCCAGGCATTCGAGGGCGCGGGTGCGCTCGACCGCATCGTCTCCTTCGTGAACACCACCGAGGAGCCTCCCGTGGAGCGCCTCCTCATCCCGGACATGGCGCTTGCCGCAGCCGAGTACTTCGCAGTGGACAAGAACGAGAAGGTGCTCGTGCTCCTCACGGACATGACCCTCTATGCTGACGCCCTCTCCATCGTGTCCAACCGAATGGACCAGATCCCTTCCAAGGACTCCATGCCGGGCTCCCTCTATTCCGACCTGGCGAAGATCTACGAGAAGGCCGTGCAGCTTCCCGACGGAGGCTCCATCACCATCATCGCGGTCACTACCCTCAACGACGGCGACATCACCCACGCCATCCCGGACAACACCGGATACATCACCGAGGGACAGCTGTTCCTCCGCGCCGACTCCGATTCCGGAAAGGTCATCGTGGACCCGTTCCGCAGCCTTTCCCGACTCAAGCAGCTCGTGCAGGGCAAGAAGACCCGCGAGGACCACAGCCAGGTGATGAACGCAGGCGTGCGCCTCTATGCAAGACCAAGCTCGAGAACGGTTTCGACCTTTCCGACTACGACCTCCGCTGCCTGGACTACGCAAAGGACTATGCAACCCGCCTGCTCTCCATCGACGTCAACATCAAGATAGACGAGATGCTCGACACCGCCTGGGAGCTGTTCGCAAAGTATTTCACCCCGGCGGAGACCGGTATCAAGCAGGCCCTGATCGACAAATACTGGCATAAAGAGGCATAATGGCGATCAAGTTTCAATACAACAAGACTTCCCTGACGAACCTCGGCAAGCAGCTCAAGGTCCGCAAGAACGCGCTCCCGACCCTCAAAAACAAGGAGTCGGCGCTGCGCGTGAGCGTGATCGCGGCCAAGAACGATGCGGAAAGGCTTGCGGCCGAACTCGAAGAAGCCCTCAGGAGCTACGACTACCTCGCGGCCCTGTGGAACGAGTTCGAGCCGGGACTCATCACCATCACGGACGTGGACATGGCCACCGTGAAAGTGGCCGGCGTCAAGACTCCGAAGGTGAATGAGATCCACTACGAGCTCAAGCCCTTCAACGCATTCGTCAAGCCGGCCTGGTATGCCGACGGGGTCAGGATCCTGAAGGACCTGACGAGGCTCGGGATCGAATCGGAGGTCTATGAAGAGAAGCGCCGCATCCTCGAATTCAACAGGAAGAAGACCACGCAGAAGGTCAACCTCTACGAGAAGGTCCAGATTCCGGGATACCAGGAGGCGATACGCAAGATCAAGAGATATATGGAAGACGAGGAGAACCTGAGCAAGGCATCGTCCAAGATCGTCAAGACCCGTCACGCCGAAGAAGAAGAGGAGGAACAGGCATGATAGTACCCATGACCAAATACTCCTTCGTGCTGCTCAGCAGCGGGAAGGAAGAGTTCCTCGGAAAGCTTCAGGAACTCGGCCTGCTGGACGTCACCAGGTCCTCCAAGCCCATCGACGAATACTCCACGGGCCTGCTCGACAAGGCCGGGGAACTCAGGAAGCACATAGCCGACATAGAGAAGGACAACTTCAACAGGGATCCCGAATATGTCAGGCTGCGCGAATCGCTCGCAGCTGAGAAGAAGGATTACGCATCCAGGCTTCCGTGGGGCGAATTCGACAGGAAGGCCATCGACGGTCTCGCCGAAAAGGGCCTCAGGATGCATTTCTACAGCGTTCCCGAGAAGAAGTTCGACCCCGCCTGGGCAGAACTCCAGCCGCTGGAGGTGATCTCCAGGGAGGACGGGACCGTATGGTTCGTGACCGTCGCCCCCGAGGCGGGCTATTCCTTCCCCGTGGCCGAGATCGAAGGCCCTGCCGGAACCGCCGGGGAATGCTTCGAGGCGATGGAAAGGACCAGGGAGGCCATCAAGATCAGGAAGGAAGTCCTGAGCGACGAGAAGAAGGACATCCCAGCCCTCAAGGAAGAATACGCCGGACTTCTGAACGAACTCGACCTGCACCTCGCTAAGGCGTCGGGAGAAAGCGCGGCGGAGCAGATGCTCACGCTCATACAGGCTTTCGCCCCCACCGAGAACGACGCAACCGTCAGGGAAGCCCTCGACGGAATGGACGGCGTGTATTATATGGCGGAACCCGCGACCAAGGAGGACAATCCTCCCATCAAGCTCAGGAACAACTGGTTCGCGAGGCAGTTCGAGACCCTCACCGGAATGTACGGCATGCCGCTGTACGACGAGTGGGACCCGACCCCGGTGCTCGCGCCGTTCTTCCTGCTCTTCTTCGCACTCTGCATGGGTGACGGCGGCTACGGCCTGCTGCTCATCGCCATAGCATACGCGCTGAAGGGTTGCAAGGGCGAGGGCCCGATGGGACTCGCGAAGCACTGGAGGCTCATCCGCTTCCTCGGCATAGGCACCTTCGTGGTGGGCATGTTCCTCGGAACCTTCTTCGGCATCAGCCTCGCCGACGCCGCCTGGTTCCCGGAGAGCCTGAAGAAATACCTGCTCGTGGGCAACATCGGCAAATTCCCGCTGCAGATGGTGCTCGCCCTCGCGATCGGCGTGTTCCACATCTGCCTGGCGATGGTCATCAAGAGCCTCCTCTATACCAAGAGGTTCGGCTTCAAGGAGAACATCAGCACCTGGGGATGGACGCTGCTCATCGTGGGCGGCCTCATCGCATTCATCGTCGCCGCGGTGGCGGGACTTCCCGCCGACGTGACCAAGTGGATCATCATAGGCATCGCCGCGGTCAGCGCACTTGCAATATTCATCTTCAACAAGCCCGGCAGGAATCCGCTTCTCAACGTAGGAGCCGGCCTCTGGGATACCTACCAGATGGCCACCGGAATCCTCGGTGACGTGCTGAGCTACATCCGACTCTATGCCCTCGGCCTCGCCGGCGGCATGCTCGGCGGCGCCTTCAACACCCTCGGAGGCATGGTGCTCGGAGACCATCCCACCTTCCAGTGGGTATTCTTCCTGATCATCGTCGTCCTGGGCCACGCCCTCAACCTCGCGATGAGCTGCCTCGGTGCATTCGTGCACCCGCTCCGTCTCTCATTCGTGGAATACTTCAAGAATTCAGGCTACGAAGGCAAGGGAACGGGCTTCAATCCATTCAGAAAAACAGTGAAAGAATAAACAAATAATCAAAAAACAACAATCATTATGGTAGAAACAGTACTCGGTTATCTCGGACTCGGCCTCATGCTCGGCCTTGCCGGAATCGGAAGTTCAATCGGCACCACCATCGCCGCAAACGCCGCTGAAGGCGCACTCAAGAAGAATCCTGAGAAGTCATCCAGCTACATGATCCTCTCCGCACTGCCCGCAACCCAGGGTCTCTACGGATTCGTGGGATTCCTCATGTGGCTCCTCAACAAGGAATGGCTGGCAGCCAACGGCGCCATCGCATTCGGCGTCGGTCTCTCCGTGGGTGCCGCCTGCCTCATCTCTGCAATCCGCCAGGGTCAGGTCTGCGCCAACGGTATCGTCGGCATCAGCCAGGGACACAACGTCCAGACCAACACGATGATCTACGCAGCACTCCCTGAGTTCTACGCGATCCTCGCACTCGTGGGCGCACTCATGCCGATCTTCCTTATGTAAGAGGGAAGGAAAAGATTATTTATAGATGTACAGGACCTGCCCGACCCTGAGTTTGTCGGAGCGAAGGTGATTCCATTTCTTGAGCTGACTTACGCTCACGTGATAGCGGGAAGCTATCTTCCCGAGGTAATCACCGCTTTTGACCTTGTACACGATCCTGTTCGAAGGGCCGCCGGCAACGGCGGCCTTTGTCGCCTCTGCACTGAAGAGTTCCACGGCCTTGTGGTTGTAGAGGCTGTCCTTGTCGGCCGCATCGAAGGCCGGTGACCAGTTGTAGGGCAGGTTGAGCACGCAGGGCGCCGCCTCCGTTCCCGGTACTATGTCGTGGACATACTGGGGATTCAGGCGCTCGAGGTCCTCCACCGGGATGCCCACGACTTCGTTGAGCTGCTTGAAATGCAGCCTCTTCCGGATCATGAAGGTATCCACCGCGGCAGGCATTCCGACTTCCTGCGGCTCTATGCCGTATTCCTTGTAATAGGTCATCGCATACATCGCGCCCACGAAAGCGGGCATGTAGCGGCTGGTCTCGCGCGGGAGATAGGGATAGATGCTCCAGAAATCACGCTGGCCGGAAGCGCGGCGTATGGCCTTGGAGATGTTGCCCGCACCGCAGTTGTAGGAGCTGATGGCCAGCGACCAGTCCCCGAAGATACGGTATGCGTCCCGGAGATAGCGGGCGGCCGCATCGGCGGATTTCTCCACATCCAGGCGCTCGTCCACGAACGAATCTATGGTCAGCCCGTAGGTGCGGCCGGTGTTGTACATGAACTGCCAGATGCCCCTGGCCCCGGCCCTGGAGGTCGCGGTGGGGTTCAGCATGGACTCCACGATGGCCATGTACTTGAGCTCGTGCGGCAGTCCGTACTTGGCGAAGGTGGCCTCGAAGATGGGAAAATAGTATTTGGAAAGGCCCATGATGTAGCCCATCCGTTTGCGCATCTTCTCGGAGTAGAGGATCATGTAGTTCTTCACGTTCTGGTTGAACGGAAGCGTGAAATAGGCGTTCATGTCGGCCAGGCGCTGCATCATCACGCTGTCGGACACGTCGGAGGTGAAGTGTTCCACCTCCATGTCATACTCTTCGACAGGGTTCTCGATGCCATCCTCGAACCGGGTGGTGTACCAGAGCCCGAGAAGGCTGTCCATCAGCGCGGGGTCGTACTTGGGCGGCTCAGGCCGTTGCACTTCGGTCTCGAGTATGTTGATCGCGGATTCGGCCTCTTCCCTGCGGGCCACCTCCACGCTGTCCAGGAGGGCGCGCAGCGAATCTATGGTGGACTGGAGTTTCGCATTCTTCTGCCTCAGCTGCGTCTTGCTCTCGCCGAAAGGATTCTTGAACGGCAGCCGGACCTGGGCCGGACCGGCGAAGGTAAGGAGGGACAACAGTATGACGAGGACGCTTTTCTTCATAAGGAACTAGAAAGTTATGCCGAACCGGACCCCGAACGCGGGATTGGACGCATTCATCGCGAACTGCCCGGGAGGTGAGATCACCGTCGGGGAGACGTTGAGCGACACGTCGTCGGTCACCTCGAAGTCGTGCATATATGCGAAGACGTTCGCGTCTATGACCTGGATGGCATAGACCAGGAGAAGCGCGACGATGGAGTAGTCGCGGTAGGTACGGTAGATGTTACGGTAGTACAGCGCGGTCTCCGCGGTGATCGGGCCGGAGTAAGGGACTTCCGTGTCGGTAGCCTCGATGTAGATGCGGCGGAAACGCTCGAAGTTGATGGTGTTGAAATTATAGTAATAGACGCAGGCGATCAGGCCGCCGCAGTATATCGGGATCTTCCAGTATTCACCGTTGTAGGCCTGTCCGAGACCTGGGCAAAGGAGCGACATGATCGTGGCCTTGCCGGCGTGGGGATACGGGGCGGGCTTGTAGTTCAGCGCACCGTCCAGCAGGGTCGCCCAGTAGGAAGCCGCAGTGCCTATGAAGCAGTATTTCGCGGCCTGCTTGTGGCCGGTGGTGTTCAAGTACACCCCCGCCGCGGCCGAGCCGAGTATGCTGCCGTATGCGATGGGGAGCTTCCAGTAGTCTTCGTTGTAGATCTGCTGGGCGCCGAGGAAGATGGTGGAGCCGGCGAAAATGGTGCCTATCCTAGCCTCCCTCTCGTGGCGCAGGCCGCCTATGAATTCGGGAAACGAGAACAGCACGTCGGTGGAGTCCTTGCCGGTGGCCGTGTCGTCGTTGTAGGACTGGCTGAAGGCTTCCGTCTTGAACTGCGCGCGGAGCCCCTGCGCCGACATAAGCAGCGCAGCAGCGGTCACGATGCAGACAAGAAGCCTCTTCATGCTAGCTGATACCGTTCAATGCCTCGAGGAAGTCGTGCACTTCCCCGTCAGAAGAGAAACGGATGGTCACGGAGCCCTTTCCGGAAGCGGAACGCTTGACGGAGACGTCGCCGGAAGCGAATTTCCCGAGGGCGCCGGCGAGGGACTGCCAGTCCTGGGGGAGTTCGGGAACGGCGGGCTGCACCTTGGGCAGCGCGGTCGGGGTGAGCTGTATCTTGCGTACGAGGGCTTCGAGCTGGCGTACGGAGAGGCCGTCGCGGAGAACGAGGTCACAGAGCTGGTTCTGGACTTCGGGATCCTCCACGGCAAGGATGGCCTTGGCGTGGCCTACGCTGAGGAGACCTACCTTGAGGTCGTGCTGCACCTTGGCGGGCAGCTTCAGCAGGCGGAGCATGTTGGCGACGGTAGAACGGTTCTTGCCGACGCGCTCGGCCATCTGGTCCTGGGTGAGCTGGCATTCGTCCATCAGGCGCTGGTAGCTCACGGCGAGTTCTATGGGGTCCAGGTCCTCCCTCTGGATGTTCTCCACGAGGGCCATCTCCAGCATTCCCTGGTCGTTGGCGTCACGCACGTATGCGGGCACGCTGGACATCCCGGCGAGGCGGCAGGCCCTGAAACGGCGCTCGCCGCTGATGATCTGGTAGTGCCCGTCCATCATCCTGCGGACGGTGATGGGCTGTATGAGGCCGAGGGTCTTGATGGACGCGGCGAGTTCCTCCAGAGCGGTCTGGTCGAAACTCATACGGGGCTGGAACGGATTCGGCTCGACGGCATCCACGGGAATCCTGAGCACATCCGCACCCTCGGTGCGCACGGAAGCGGCGCCCGAGCGCACTTCCTTGTTGACGTATCCTACCGGCTTGCGGAGCTGGTCCGCATTGGGCACTTCCCCGAGAAGGGCGCTGAGCCCCTTTCCGAGGCCTCTTGGTTCCTTTGTCATACTGTCTGTCCGTTATGCTCCAGGACCTCCTTGGCAAGGCTGAGATAGTTGCTCGAACCGTTGCTCATGATGTCATAGAGGATGATTGGTTTGCCGTGCGAAGGGGCTTCGCTGAGGCGGATGTTGCGCTGGATGATGGTCTTGAACACCATATCCTTGAAGTGGTCGCGGAGTTCCCCGACGACCTGGGTGTGGACACGGGTGCGGCCGTCGAACATGGTAACCACGAAACCTTCGATGGTGAGGGCGGGATTCACGCCGTTCTGCACGAGGCGTATGGTCTGCAGCAGCTTGCCGAGGCCTTCGAGGGCGAAGAACTCCGGCTGCACCGGGATGATCACGGAATCGGCCGCGGTGAGGGTGTTCACGGTGATGAGCCCGAGGGAAGGCGAGCAGTCTATGATGATGAAATCGTAGTTGTCCCTGATCGGCGCCAGCGCGTTCTTGAGCACCGACTCCCTGTTCTCGAGCTCGAGCATCTCTATCTCCGCCCCGACGAGGTTGATGTGGGACGGGATCATGTGCAGGCCCGGGATCTCGGTCTGGATCAGGGCGTCCTCGGCGGCTATCCTGCCTATCATCACCTCATACAGCGTGCGCTCCTCGTCGTTGTCCGGCGAGAAGTTCAGGCCCGAGGTCGTATTGGCCTGCGGATCGGCGTCGATGATGAGGACCTTGCGTTCCAGAACGGCGAGGGAAGCGGCGAGGTTGATGGCCGTGGTGGTCTTTCCCACCCCTCCCTTCTGGTTGGCTATCGCTATGACTTTACCCATGTCTGAATCCAAATATATATAAATGCAAATTTAATAAATAATCCTTACATTTGCATAACTATGACCGCAACCAAATCCGAGTGGTATTTCATCGTGAATCCACGTGCCGGCTCCGGCAAAACCATGTCCGAATGGGTTCCCGCCGAGCGTAAACTCGAGAAACTGGGCATCCCTTACGTCACCGCATACACCGACTACAAGAATCATGCGACGGAACTCGCACGCCTCGCCGCGGCTGAGGGATTCCGCAAGATTGCCGCCGTCGGAGGAGACGGTTCGCTGCACGAAGTCCTGGGCGGGATATGCCGCTGGTGCGACGAATCCGGAACGGACACTTCCGAATTCCGGCTGGCAGTGGTCCCCATCGGTTCGGGCAACGACTGGATCAAGTCGATGAAGGTCCCGCACGACGTGGGCGACGTGGTAGGGCTCATAGCCCTGGATTCATTCGTGCCCATGGACGTGGTGAGGGTGGACATGGCCGACGGTGGTTTTTCCTACCTCGCCAACTGCGGAGGCGTGGGTTTCGACTCCCACGTGTGCAAGACGGTCAACCTCCAGAAGGAACGCGGGATGCGCGGCAAGCGCATCTACATCAACGCCCTCATACGCACCATCAGGACGCTCAAGGCCATCAACATCCAGGTCATCGCCGACGGCGCCGAGGTCTTCAGCGGCCCCTGCTTCTCCGTGGCTATGGGCAACGGCAGGTACAGCGGCAGCGGAATGAGGCAGGTCCCCCTGGCGGACACCAACGACGATTTCCTGGACGTGATGATAGTCCCGAAGGTGCCGGTAACGACCATACTGAAGGAGGTCCCGCGCCTCTTCAGCGGCACCATCAACGAATCCGAAAACGTCATCTCGCTGCGCTGCAGGACCCTTTCCATAGTCCCGCTGGACGCCGACTCCGCAGACATCGTGGAGGTGGACGGCGAGATAGAGGGAAGGCTTCCCCTCTCCATCTCCATGGTCAACCGCAAGATTGGAGCGCTGAAAGGCTGATCCCGCCGCACACAATCCCGTTTTTGTCCGTATATTAGCGATGAACTTGAACTATGGACTATGGGAGGACTGTGTCTTCTGCTGGCCCTTGCGGCCGGCTTTGTCCCGCATGGAGGCCCGGGACCGCTGCTCGCATCCGGCCTGCTGAGCCGCTACCAGACCGCGTCGCTGCTGGACTACAGGGAGAGCGGCGGGGACATCCTGTCCTATGCGGAACTGGCGCTGGTGGACGGCTTCGGGCCGGAATTCGCCGAAGCGCTCAGGCATTTCACGGTGCTTCGGAGCCGGGGCGCCCCGGGACAGGCTGCGGACAGGCGGGTGCGGCAGGACTTCCTGGCAAGGGCTTCCGTGAGGGAAAAATCGGGAACTCACGCCGCCTGGGGGCTGAAATACGGCCTCCGGCTCGGAGAGACGGCGGAGCTGAACTGGGCGGCCCGGACCACCTACGGGGTCCCCAAGGCAGGTCCCGGCTGCGCGAGCATAGCCCTGCAGGGACGGCGGATTCCCGGCAGGCTGGTGCTCGGCGACTATTACGCCCGCTTCGGGCAGGGCCTCGTCCTCTGGTCGGGTTTTTCCCTCAGCGGAGTGCCCTCGGTCGCATCTTTCCGGAAGAACGGCACCGGGGTGAACGCCTCTTCTTCCTTCACCCGGCAGATGCACGGCGCAGCTTTCTCCCTGGACCTCGGCAGATGGGACCTGAGCGCCGGCTTTTCCTGGCCGGGAACGGTCCTGGGCAATGTCAGCCGCCACTGGAACAGCCTTTCGGCGGGGATGACGGGAACCTTCGACTCCGGAAGCGGGCGCGGGGCGGCATCGCTGGATTTCAAGGCCGGAACAGCCGGGCTGAGCATATTCGGGGAGGCAGCGGCGGAGTCGCTCGGGGGCAGGATCTCCCCCGCCGGGACAGCCGGGATCATCTGGACTCCGCGCTACGGTACGAAACTGGCCGCATTGGCAAGGTACTACTCCCCCGGATTCAGCGGCAGAGGAGCAGGTGCGGTGCGGTCCTCCACCAAGGTCGCCGACGAGGCGGCGCTCGCGCTCGGATTCGAAAGCCGCTGCTTCTCCGGCACGGCCGATTTCGCACACCATCCCGGCAAAGGCGGTTCCCGTTTCAAGGCAGTGGCCACCGCATCGCTGCCGCTGGTCATTTCCGCGGACGGGATAACACGGGACAATGCGGGCGGCTTCGCAACGGACGGCGGAGGGGATGACGGCAAGGTCCGGCTGAAGCCCGGACTGAGGCTCGCCGTAAGGGCGAGTACCGGCGAACGGACACGCACCGACCTGCGGGGAGAACTGCACGCATCCCGCGGGCCGCTGCGGCTCAATGCCAGGTATAACGCCCTGTGGTGCAGGGACTTCGCCTGGCTGTGGAATGCCGAGGGCGGGCTGGAGAAGGAAAGGTTTACTTCATATCTGCGCTTTACCCTCTTCAAGGTGGACGACTGGGACGACAGGATCTATGCCTACGAAAGGGACCTGCCCGGAGTATTCAGCGTCCCGGCCTTCTACGGACGCGGCTTTTCGCTCTCGGCAGTGGCCGGCCTGAAGCTGGAAGGACGCGGAGGCTGGAGGCACAGGTTCAGCCTGAAAGCCGGCGCGACGCGCTATCCCTGGACGGAACCGGCGAAAGCAGGAGCGACAGAATTCAGGATCCAATACTCGGCGGCTCATTAAATTTGGCTTATCGGCACAAAATTGCTAACTTCGGGACGCCTAATGAGAGCAGAGATGGATACCATCAAAATTCACGACAAAACCTTCAGGCCATACATCAGCTATGGCGAATTGTCCGCTGCGATCGACAGGACAGCGGAAAAGATCAATGCCGACTACAAAGGGACAAAGGAGCCCGTCATCTTCATCTGCGTGCTGAACGGCGCCATGATGTTCATGAGCGAGATGATGAAGCGTCTCAATTTTGAATGCGAGCTCGTCTCCATCAAGATGACCTCCTATTCCGGAACGGAGACCACCGGCGACGTCAAGGTCCCGATGGGGCTCACCGGAAGCGTCAAGGGACGCAGGGTCATCGTCTTCGAAGACATCGTGGACTCCGGCTACACCATGGTGGCCCTGAAGAAACTCCTCGAGGAGCAGGGCGCAAGCGACGTGAGGATCTGCACCATGCTGCTCAAGCCCGCCGCCCTGAGGACCGACATCAAGCTGGACTACGTTGCGATGGAGATTCCGAACGCTTTCATCGTCGGATTCGGACTGGACTACGACGAACTCGGGCGCAATTACAAGGACATTTACGTAATCGAACAATGAAATACTACATTCTCTTCGGCCCTCCGGGCGCAGGAAAAGGAACCCACGCAGCCGCGCTCGTGGAAAAATACAACTACAAGCACATTTCCACCGGTGCGTTGCTCCGCGCCGAGATTGCTGCAGGCACCGAACTCGGCAAGCAGGCCCAGGAGCTCATAGCAGGCGGCAACCTCGTTCCCGACGAGGTGGTGGAAGGGATGATCGAGTCCACCTTCAGGAATAACAGGGACGTTCCCGGATTCCTGCTCGACGGATTCCCCCGCACCATCGCCCAGGCCGAAGCCCTCGACAAGATGCTTGCAAAGACCGGCGAGGAAGTGACCGGAACCATCTCCATAATGATTCCCGACGAGCTGGTCTTCGAGCGCATCAAGCGCCGCGCAGCCATCGAGGGCCGCGCAGACGACGCCTCCGACGAGATCATCGCCAACCGCGTGAAAACCTATCACGCCCAGACCGAGCCGCTCATCGAGTATTACAAGGCCGCCGGCAAGTACCACGAGGTGATGGGCGACGGCCCCACCATCGAGATCAACCGCCAGAGGGTTCTCGACCTGATGGAGACTCTCCAGTAGAAGGGCCCGCGCCTTTCTGCACATATTATATATCCTGACCCCGGATGACCATGTTTGAAAGAATCGTAGCCATCCTCAACAGCATTGTCTGGAGTCCCGCACTGGTGGTCCTGCTGGTGGGGGCGGGATTGTCGTAGCCATCCTCAACAGCATTGTCTGGAGTCCCGCACTGGTGGTCCTGCTGGTGGGGGCGGGATTGTATTTCACGCTGCGCACCCGTTTCGTGCAGGTGCGGCGTTTCGGACTGATGATCCGCTCCCTGTTCGCAGGCTCGGAGAAGGCGCCGGACGGGAGCAGGCACGGGATTTCCTCGTTCGAGGCCTTCTGCGTGGCCCTTTCAGGCAGGGTCGGCACCGGCAACATAGTCGGCGTAGCCACGGCCATAGCCCTCGGAGGCCCAGGCGCCGTCTTCTGGATGTGGGTCATCGCCTTTTTCGGCGCATCCACGGCTTTCGTGGAGTCCACCCTCGCCCAGCAGTACAAGTTCCACCACGCAAGCGGCTACCGCGGTGGCCCCGCGAGCTATATCGCCAAGGGCCTGAACGCTCCCTGGCTGGGCGTCCTGTTCTCCATCCTCTGCCTGCTCGGCT
>CADAFW010000063.1 GCA_902787295.1 uncultured Bacteroidia bacterium | reverse complement strand
ACAGCCTACGCACCCTTTAAACCCAATAAATCCGGATAACGCTTGCATCCTCCGTATTACCGCGGCTGCTGGCACGGAGTTAGCCGATGCTTATTCGTGATGTACTCTCATCGACGTACGCGTACGTCTTATTGCTCCACCACAAAAGCAGTTTACGACCCATAGGGCCTTATTCCTGCACGCGGCATGGCTGGTTCAGCCTTTCGGCCATTGACCAATATTCCTCACTGCTGCCTCCCGTAGGAGTTTGGACCGTGTCTCAGTTCCAATGTGGGGGACCTTCCTCTCAGAACCCCTAGACATCGTCGCCTTGGTGTGCCGTTACCACTCCAACTAGCTAATGTCCCGCGAGCCCATCCGCATCCGAATTTCTTTCAAACGGGGATCATGCGGTCCCTGTTGTTATGGGGTATTAGACGGCGTTTCCATCGCTTTTCCCCCAGATGCGGGCAAGTTGCTCACGTGTTACGCACCCTTCCGCCGGTCGCCGCCATCGTATTGCTACAACGCGCTGCCCCTCGACTTGCATGTGTTAAGCCTGCCGCTAGCGTTCATCCTGAGCCAGGATCAAACTCTTCTTTGTATTTTTATAATTCTTAGCTTGATTCCTGACACCTTAATTCCTTAAAGAAATTAACGCTCTCGATTTCTTGTTTCTCGGTACTTGCTTGTACTTATCTTCCAGTATTTTCAATGATCTTTTCCGCTTCGTTTCCGAAAGGGATTGCAAAGGTACACCTAATTTTCAATTCTGCAAATTTTTTAGAAATTTTTTCGAATATTTTTTTCAAACCGCCCATTGAGTATCTTTGCAATATGGTTTCTCTGTGGAAAATATTCCGCGTATTCGCCAAGATCGGCGCATTCACCATAGGCGGCGGCTATATGATGGTCCCTGCCATCGAGGCGGAGATGCGCAGGCAGAAGTGGATCAGCGACGAGGAACTGCCGGACATAGTGGCCATCGCCCAGAGCGCCCCCGGCCTGCTCACCGTCAACATGTCCATCTTCGCCGGCTACAAGCTTCGCGGGGTGCCCGGCAGCATAGTCGCCACCCTCGGCAGCATCATCGCCCCGTTCTTCGTCATCCTCCTGATAGCGATGTTCTTCTCCAGCTTCAGCGAGAGCCCGGTGGTGCAGGCAATCTTCCACGGAGTGCGCCCGGTGGCCGTCGCCATCATCGCCGGCTACTGCTTCAAGCTCCTGCGCCGGCAGAACCGGTGGTGGCAGTGGGCCATCGCCCTCGGCACGCTTGCGGGCATAGTACTGCTCAAGGTTTCCGCCGTCTATATCCTTCTTATAATAATAGTATTCGCGGCTGCCATAGCCGGCCTGCGGGAAAGGAGGAACGCAAGATGATCACCCTGTTCCTCCAGCTCTTCTGGGCGTTCTTCGTCATCGGCCTCTTCACCGTGGGAGGCGGCTATGCGGTCATCGGCGTCATCCAGAGCCAGATAGTGATGGGCAAGGGATGGATCAGCGAGAGCGCGTTCACCGACATCGTGGCCATCTCTCAGATGACCCCCGGTCCCGTCGGGCTGAACTGCTCCACCTACGTGGGATACGAGGTCCTCAAGGAAGCCGGCGCGGGCGAGTTCCTGGCGAGCCTGGGCTCCCTCACGGCGTCGCTGGCGCTCGTGCTGCCCAGCTTCATCATCATGCTGGCGATAGTGCGCTTCTATGCCAAATTCCACGAAGCGCCTGTGTTCCAAGGGGTTATGTCCGCCCTCCGGCCGGCAGTGGCAGGCCTTATCGGGGCCGCCGCGCTCGCGCTGATGGTCAGCATAAACCTGGGGGACGGCGGGTTCGGGATGACCCTGCTGGAATCCAACTTCCCCGATTGGAAGGCGTGGGCGCTGTTCGGCCTGGCCTTCATCGCCTATTCGTTCCTGAAGGCCGGCCCGATGCTGCTGCTCGGGTTGGGAGCGGTTATGGGATTCGTCCTATACTACCTGCTCTGACGGCTTCTCCTTCAGAAGCAGGAAAGCGCAGAGCGCAAGATAAGCCACGCATACCGCGATGATCGCAAGCGAACCCGCCTGCGAGCCCATCTTGTCCGCCGTCACGCCCATCAGGAGCGTCACCACGCCGCCACCTACGATACCCATTATCATAAGGCCGGATATCTCGTTGGCCTTGCTCGGCAAATGATTGATTGCCAGTGAGATGATGACGGAGAAGACGCTGGCGGAGAAGAAACCCACCATGCCCACGAGGGTGAGGATGAGGACCTTGCCGCCGGCGAAGAACAGCCCTGCGAGGGCGGCGGCCACTATGACTATCGCAATCTGGAAGAACTTCCTGTCAGCCATCTTGCTGAGCACGAAGGCTCCCACGAACGCACCTATGGTCTTGCAGAGGAAATACACGCTCGTTCCCAGCACGGCGTGGTCGGCGTCCAGGCCGCAGCGCTCCATCAGGAGCTTGGGCGTGACCACGTTGACGCCCACGTCCAGGCCGACGACGAAGAAGATGCCGAAGAAGCAGAAGAGAATATATTTGTCGCCCAGGATGCCGAGGGTATCCTTTATGGACGTGCCGCCTTCGGCCGGGGTCTCCTCTATCCTGGTGGACAGCAGCCATACGGACGAGATGAGCGTCAGGATGGCGAAAGCCGGGAACATGTATTTCCAGGACCCCAGCAGGGACGCGCAGCCGAGCGCGAGATAAGGCGCGCTGAATGCGGAGAGCGCCTTGAGCACCTGGCCGGTGGAGATGTAGCTGGACAGCGATCCCCTGCCGCCGACGACGTCGGAAAGCAGCGGATTGAGAGCCACCTGGATGATGGTGTTGCCTATTCCGAGGAGGGCGCAGGCTATCAGGCAGGTCACCAGGTTGTAGCTGAAAAGCGGGATGAGCATGCCTATGAAGGTGATCACGTTGCTGACCTGCACGGCGTTCTTCCTGCCCACCTTGTTCATCAGGATGGCGGTGGGGGCGCTCAGGAACAGGAACCAGACGAAGATTGCCATGGGCACGAGTCCGGCGAGGGTTTCGCTGAGGTTGAAGTCTTCTTTCACGTGGGTGACCAGCACGCCGGAGACGTCTCCGAATCCCATCACGATGAATGCGAACAGGACCGGAAGGATTGCTGCTTTCTTGTTGCTCATAACTAAGTGGTTGATTCGTTCAAATATAAGAAAAAATCGCTTGAAGCACAGCATTTTTGCCCGCGCGGGCGCGCGCCTTGCCATTATTGTACAATGATTTCGGTTTTTGACAACTCGCAAGGTTTCTTGGGCTAATTTTCTTATTTTTGAAAGATAAAACGAATAACCAAACATATCATATATGGCACATGTAGTGATCATGCCCAAACAGGGCCAGTCCGTGGAAAGCTGCATCGTAACCGAATTCAAGAAGAAACCGGGCGACAAGGTCGCCGTCGGTGACGTTCTGTTCAGCTATGAGACGGACAAGGCTTCCTTCGAGGAAGAAGCCAAGGTGGAGGGTACCGTCCTCGCCGTTTTCTTCAAAGACAATGATGAGATTCCGGTCCTGACCAACGTGATGGTCATCGGCAACGAAGGCGAGTCCTTCGCCGAATTCGCCCCTGCAGCCGACGGCGCCGGCGCTGCCGCGGAGGAGACTCCCGCAGCAACCAGTGCCACCCTCGGCAACTTGAGAGGGGGGACCGCAAGCGAAGCGGGCGGCGGGGTCGAGCGCAGCGAGACGGTTGTCGGGGGAGTTTCCTCCGCGGCAGCAATCCCTGGCGCGCCCGTATCCCCGCGCGCAAGGATGATCGCGGCGGAGAAGGGCGTCAACACCAACCAGATAGCCGGCAGCGGCCCTTACGGACGCATCATCGCACGCGACGTGGAAGCCGCCGCGGCAGCCCAGGGCAGGCTCAGCGGACTCGCCAAGGCCATGATGGCCGAGGGCGGAGTCGAGGCCGGCAAGGGCACCGGGCTCGCAGGCACCGTCAGGGGCGGCGACCTCAAGACCTGGAAGCCCGTCGATACCGAACTCGCAGGCGAAGGAGTCGACTTCCACGTGGAGAAGCTCTCCAATATGCGCAAGCTCATCGCCAAGAGCATGTACAACTCCCTGCAGAACACCGCCCAGCTCACCCATATGCTCGGCGCCGATGCCAGGAAGGTGCAGGCCCTCCGCAAGAAGGCCAAGAAGGCCCTCGAGGAAGGCAGGATCGACGCGAACGTCACCATCAACGACTTCGTATGCTACGCCGCAGTCAAGGCGCTGCAGAAGTTCCCGAAGGTCAACTCCCACTGCCTCGGCGACGCGATGCGCCTCTTCGACACCGTCAACCTCGGCTGCGCGGTGGACACCGAGCGCGGACTCATGGTCCCGGCCGTCAAGCACGCGGAGAAACTCAGCATAATCGAACTCAGCAAGCAGCTCAAGAAACTCGCGGACGACTGCAAGAAGGGCAGCTGCAACCCCGACCTGCTCGCATCCGAGGCCGCTTCCTTCACGGTTTCCAACCTCGGTGGCTTCGGCGTGGAATGGTTCACCCCCATCATCAACGTCCCGCAGAGCGCCATCCTGGGAGTGGGAACGATAGTTCCGCGCCCCAAGGACCTCGGCGGCGGAGTCTATGCCTTCGTTCCCTACATGGGCCTTTCGCTCACCTATGACCACCGTGCGATAGACGGCGGCGAGGCCACCCGTTTCCTCAAGCAGGTCGCGGTGGAGCTCGAGACACTCGATATTGATTTCTAAAGACACCATTGATATGTACGATTTAGCGATTATCGGCGGCGGCCCCGGTGGATATGTGGCCGCAGAGCGTGCCGGAGCAGCCGGCCTCTCAGTTGTACTGTTCGAGAAGCGCGAACTCGGCGGAGTGTGCCTCAACGAAGGCTGCATCCCCACCAAGACGCTCCTTTACAGCGCCAAGGTCTACAACTACGCCAAGAACGGCGGAGACTACGGCGTGAGCACGGAAAATGCAAGCTTCGACTACGGGAAGATCGTTGCCCGCAAGGACAAGGTGGTGAAGAAGCTGGTCGGCGGCGTGAAGGCCGCGATGAAGGCCGGCAAGGTCACCGTCGTGAAGTCCGCGGCAATGATCGAAGGCCGCAGCGCGGAAGGCATCACCGTCAGCGCGGAAGGCGAGAAATACGTTTCCAGGAACCTGCTCATCTGCGCCGGTTCCGAAGCTGCCGTCCCCCCGTTCCCCGGTCTCAAGGAAGCGGGCGACGTGATTGTCACCAACCGTGAGATCCTCGCGCTCCAGGAGCAGCCGAAGGAACTCGTGGTCATAGGCGGCGGCGTGATAGGAATGGAATTCGCGGCATTCTACAACACCCTCGGGACCAACGTCACCGTAGTGGAGATGCTGCCGAAGATCCTCGGCCCGCTCGACGACGAGATCAGCGCCACCCTCCAGAAGATCTACGAGAAGAGGGGCATCAAGTTCTGCCTCCGCTGCAAGGTCACCGGCATCGAGGGCAACGCGGTCGTATATGAGGATCCCGACGGCAATGTCTGCAAGGCTGCCGGCGACAAGATACTCGTCAGCGTGGGCCGCAGGGCCAACCTCACCGGCTACGGCCTCGAGAACCTCGGAGTGGATTATCTGCTCAACCGCGGCGGCAAGCCCTGCGGAATCAAGGTGGACGAGAAGATGCGCACCAACATCCCCGGCGTCTATGCCGCAGGCGACGTCACCGGCTTCTCGATGCTCGCGCACACGGCATCCCGCGAGGGCGAGGTCGCAGTCAACGACATCCTCGGCAAGGAGGACAGGATGCGCTACGATGCCATCCCGGGCGTGGTCTATACCAACCCCGAAGTCGCGGGCGTAGGCCTCACCGAAGAGCAGGCCAAGGCCTCCGGCAAGGAGTTCGAGGTCATCAAGCTCCCGATGGCGTACGCAGGCCGCTTCGTGGCGGAGAACGAGCACGGCGAGGGCATCTGCAAGCTCATCGTGGGCAAGAAATACCACGAGGTGCTCGGCGCCCACATGCTCGGCAACCCCTGCTCGGAGATCATCCACAGCATGTGCATCGCCATAGAGCAGGAGATGACCGTGGAGCAGCTCAAGGAAGTGGTCTTCCCTCACCCTACAGTATCAGAAATCATAAAGGAAACATCATTCACAATCAAATAAGCCATGCCTAAATCATTATACATCGACCCCGAGAAGGTCCTCCGCCCGGAAGAACACGAGATAGTGTTCCCGAAAATCCCCGTAATGCAGTACAAGAAGACTGTAAAGGATGAACTCAAGGAAGGCAACTTCACCAAGGAAGACCTGATGCACATCTATCGCGACATGTTCACCATCCGCGAGTTCGAGACGATGCTCAACCTCGTCAAGACCACCGGCGGCTACAACGGCGTCGCATACAACAACCCGGGGCCCGCCCACCTTTCCGCAGGACAGGAAGCGGCCGCGGTCGGCATGGCCTATGCCCTGGACACCGACGACTTCATCTTCGGCAGCCACCGTTCCCACGGCGAAATCCTCGCCAAGGGCCTCCGCAGCATCGAGATCCTTCCGGAGGCAGAACTTCAGAAGATCATGGATGAGTTCTGGGGCGGCGCAACCGTAGCCGTAGCCAAGAAGGGATTCACCGGCTCCACCAAGCAGCTCGGAATCCGCTTCCTCCTCTACGGTGCCATGGCCGAGATCTTCGCCCGCACCACCGGCTTCAACAAGGGCCTCGGCGGATCCATGCACACCTTCTTCACCCCGTTCGGCATCTACCCCAACAACGCCATCGTGGGCGGCAGCGGCAGCATCGCAGTGGGTGCGGCGCTCTATAAGAAGGTCAACCGCAAGAAGGGCATCGTGGTCGCCAACCTCGGCGACGGCGCAATGGCCCGCGGCCCGGTCCTCGAGGGCATGACCTTCGCATCCATGGACCAGTTCAACACCCTCTGGGAGGGCGACATGAAGGGCGGACTTCCCGTCCTCATCAACGTGATGGACAACCAGTACGCGATGGGCGGCCAGACCCGCGGCGAGACCATGGGATACACCTTCCCGGCACGCCTGGGTGCAGGATTCAAGCCCGACGCCTGGAACGCCGAGCGCGTGGACGGCTACAATCCCCTCGCCGTCATCGACGCATTCCGCCGCAAGAAGGCCCTCCTGGAGCAGAAGCTCGGACCAGCCCTCCTGGACGTCGTGACCTACCGCTACAGCGGACACTCCCCGAGCGACCAGTCATCCTACCGCACCAAGGAGGAGATCGAAGCCTGGCAGAAGGAAGACTGCATCGTGGCCTTCGGCAACAAGCTCATCGAAGCGGGCGTGGCCACCCAGGCCGACCTCGACAAGGTGCAGGCCGACATGAAGGACGTCATCTTCGAGATGTACAAGCTCGCCATCGATCCCGAGGTATCCCCGCGCATGGACCTCGTGAAGGAGAGCGAACTCCTCGGCGACATGATGTTCTCCAACCAGAGCGTGGACTCCCTCTCCGACGCCAAGCCCGACGTGCTGATGCCGCTGGAAGAGAATCCGCGCGTGAAGCAGATCGCCGGCAAGGAGCGTTTCTGGCTGGACAAGGACGGCAAGCCCGTCAGCAAGATGAAGGTCTATAATATCAAGGACGGTCTCTTCGAGGCCATCGTGGACCGTTTCTACAAGGACGCCTCCCTCGTCGCATACGGCGAGGAGAACCGCGAGTGGGGCGGCGCGTTCGCAGTGTACCGCGGACTCACCGAGGCGCTCCCTTACCACCGCCTGTTCAACTCCCCCATCGCCGAGGCTGCCATCATCGGCACCGCCATCGGCTATGCGATGTGCGGCGGCCGCGTAATCCCCGAGATCATGTACTGCGACTTCCTCGGATGCTGCGGCGACGAGATCTTCAACCAGCTCCCGAAGTGGCAGGCTATGTCCGGCAACATCCTCAAGATGCCGGTGGTCGTACGCGTGTCCGTGGGCAGCAAATACGGCGCACAGCACTCCCAGGACTGGACTTCCCTCTGCACCCACATCCCCGGCCTGAAGGTCGTCTTCCCCGCCACCCCGTATGACGCGAAGGGCCTCATGAACGCAGCTCTCCAGGGCACCGACCCGGTGATCTTCTTCGAGAGCCAGCGCATCTACGACAAGGGCGAGATGTTCCACGAAGGCGGCGTGCCGGAGGGCTACTACGAGATTCCCATCGGCGAGCCCGACGTGAAGAGGGTCGGAAAGGACGTAACCTTCCTGAGCATAGGCGCAACCCTCTACCGCGCGCTCGAAGCTGCCGACATCCTCAAGGAGAAATACGGAATGGAGGCCGAGGTCATCGACGCCCGCTCCCTCGTTCCGTTCAACTACGACAAGGTCATCGAGAGCGTGAAGAAGACCGGCCGCATCATCATCGCCGGCGACGCTCCCGCAACTGGATCACCCCTTGCCACGAACTCGAGGAGGCGTTCTTCCCGCAGCCGTCATGGTTCCTCGACGCCATCCACGAGAAGATGGTTCCCCTCAAGGACTATGTCCCTACCAGCAACAGGACGGTCGCCCAGGAAATCCTCAGGGCGAAGAAGGGTGTCTAGGTTATGAAGGTCGTCGACGTAAACGCCCATCTGCACACGCCCTATTCCTTCAGCGCGTTCGACTGCGTCACCCAGGCGCTCGACATGGCTGCCGAGGAAGGGGTCAACGACGGGTACCGTGAATGGAGTGAAGAGTGCGGCAAGCGCCGCCTCTTCCCCCTTTTCAACATAGAATTCATCTCCCTCAACGTGGAGGACCAGGCCGCCGGGGTCAGGGTCAACGACCCCAACAATCCGGGCCGCACCTACCTCAGCGGCAAGGGCCTCGCCTATCCGGTGATCCTTTCCGGAAAGGAGGCGGAGCAACTCGCTGCGGTGAAGGCCGAGTCCAACGCCCAGGTGGAGAGGATGTGCGGGAAGCTGAATGAGCACCTGGCAGCCGTGGGAGCGGGATTCACGCTCTCTTTCCCGGAGATAGAGAAGACCCTCACCCGCGGTTCCATACGCGAAAGGCATCTCGCCAAGGCACTGCGCCTCGCCATAGACGCCAAGGTCCCCGAGGCCGGGAAGGCGACATTCTACACCCGTCTCTTCGGCGGCAAGGAACTCAAGAGCGACCCTTCCGACGCGGCGAAGGTGGAGAACGAGATCAGGGGCAATCTCCTGAAGTCCGGCGGCGCGGCTTTCGTGCCGGAAGATCCCAAGGCGTTCCTGCCGATGGAGACGGTCCAGCGCATCATCGAGGCTGCGGGCGGCATTCCGACCTACCCCTTCCTCGCCGATGACGCCAAGGGCTGCTTCACCGACTTCGAAGGCGACCTGATGAAGGCTGCCGACACCCTGAAGAAGCGCGGATTCCGCTCAGCCGAATTCATCACCACCCGCAACACCACCGAGGTGCTGGAGCAGTATGCGTCCTACCTCGTGGACGAGGGCTTCACGGTGACCTTCGGAAGCGAGCACAACACCCCGGCGATGGAGCCCATAAGGCTGCGTACCCGCAACCATCCCGAGGGCCTGAGCGAGAAGCTCCGCGAAATCAACTACCGCGGCGCCTGCATGGTCGCCGCCCACCAGGCCGGCCTGGACAACATCGACGCCGGAGACGAACTGATTCAGAAAGCGATATGAAAGAGATAGACAAGCTCATAGAGGTTTCCCGCAAATACGGGTCCGACCCGCGCTACGTGATCGCAGGCGGCGGCAACACTTCCTACAAGGATGCGGCCCACCTTTGGGTGAAGGCCAGCGGACACGCGCTCGCAACCATCACCGAAGACGGTTTCGCGGTCCTGGACCGCTCCCGCCTGAACGGGATGGGCGACAAGAAATACAGCTCCGTACCCGCCGAGCGCGAGGAGCAGGTCAAGAATGACCTCGCCGACGCGTGCCTCACCAGGGACCGCCGCCCGAGCGTGGAGACGTCGCTGCACAACTGCATGGGATTCGCCTACGTCGTCCACCTGCACCCCACCGTGGTCAACGGCCTGATGTGCGCAAAGGACGCCAAGGAGACCTGCGCGAAGATGTTCCCGGACGCCCTCTACATAGAGTACACCGATCCCGGCTACACCCTTTTCAAGAAGGTGTACGACCGCATCGGGGAGTGGAAGAAGGCCAGGGGCTGTGAGCCGCAGGTCATCTTCCTCCAGAACCACGGCATCTTCGTGGCGGCCGACAGCACCGAGGAGATAGATGCCATCTACGCCGGCGTGATGGGCAAGCTCGAAGCGGCCGCGGGGCCCCTCCCCGAGGGTGAAGCCGCCATCTCCGACGACGTCACCGAGGTCATCCCGGCCGTGAGGACATTCCTCAGCCGCAAGGGCCGCGGACTCAAGACCCTCCAGGTGACCAACAACGCGCTCGTGCAGGAGTTCACCGCCAATTTCGCCGCGGTGAAGGCGCCGTTCACTCCGGATGCCATCGTCTATTGCAAGAGCGAATTCATCCACATTTCCGGCAAGGACGCGGCCGACACCGTGAAGCAGGCCGAGAAGAAGATCGAGGCCTACATCGGGAAGCGCGGGCACTGCCCGAAGGTCCTCCTCATCG